>CALIIC010000163.1 GCA_938020445.1 uncultured Flavobacteriaceae bacterium
ATCAAAATTCCTAACCCAAGAGTTTGGCAAAGGTTTTTCAGTAAGGAACGTTGAACAAATGAGGCAGTTTTATATCAACTATAGAAAACCGCAGACGGTGTCTGCGGAATCTACAAATATCGTTTTCGAACCTGATAAAAACACCTCAAATCGAAAACCGCAGACACTGTCTGCGGAATTTAAATTGAGCTGGTCACATTACCTTCTATTAATGCGAATCGATGACATCAAAGAACGTAGTTTCTATGAGATCGAGGCGTTCAAGAATGGTTGGAGCGTGCGCGAATTGAAACGACAATACAACACCGCCCTCTACACCAGGCTGTCCTTGAGCAGAACCAAAAAAGAAGTCGAGAAACTATCGAAAAAAGGACTGGTTTTAGAAAAACCCAGGGACGCGATCAAAGACCCTTACATCTTAGAATTCATTGGTTTACCTGAACGCACTTCGTATTCCGAAAATGATTTGGAAGATGCAATCATTAATAAACTCGAACATTTTCTTTTAGAACTGGGAACAGGCTTTACATTTGTAGCCCGACAAAAAAGAATTTCGTTTGACGACAAACACTTTAGAATCGATTTGGTATTTTACAATAGATTACTGAAATGTTTCGTATTGATTGATTTAAAAATCGGAGAATTAAAACATCAGGACATTGGTCAAATGCAAATGTATGTGAACTACTACGACAGAGAGATTCGCCTTAAGGAAGAGGAAAAGACCATTGGTATCATTCTTTGTCAAAACAAGAGCGAAGCGGTTGTCGAATACACACTACCTGAAAACAATGAACAGATTTTCGCCAGTAAATACAAAACCATTTTACCAAGTAAAGATGATCTAAAATGGCTTTTGAAAGAACCACAGGCAACCTATCAAGATAACACGATTAAAAAAGAATAAGATAAAATGGCAGAACAAAAACGACTTTTCTTACTAGATGCCTTCGCATTGATTTTTAGAGGCTATTATGCCTTGATCAAGAATCCAAGAATCAACTCGAAAGGAATGGATACCTCCGCGATTATGGGTTTTACAAATTCGTTATTCGATGTAATCAAGCGCGAAAAACCCGACCATTTGGCGGTTTGCTTTGACAAAGGAGGCAGTGTTGAACGTACCGAACTATTTCCCGAATACAAAGCGAATAGAAATGAGACACCCGACGCCATAAAAATTGCCGTCCCCTATATTCAGGAAATATTAAAAGCCATGCATATCCCCGTAATCGTAAAAGAAGGTTGGGAGGCAGATGATATTATTGGTACCCTTGCCAAACAGGCCGAAAAAGAAGATTACAAAGTTTTTATGGTAACTCCCGATAAGGACTTTGGACAGTTGGTTTCTGAAAATATCTTTATGTACCGCCCGGCACGTATGGGGAACGGAATTGAAATATGGGGTATTCCTGAAATTCAAAAACGTTTTGGAGTTGAAAAGCCCGAACAGGTAATTGATTATTTAGGAATGATGGGCGATGCCAGTGATAACATTCCAGGCTTACCCGGTGTCGGAGATAAAACAGCTAAAAAATTCTTGGAAGAATTCGGGTCTATGGAAAACCTTTTAGCCAATACCGACAAGTTAAAAGGAAAAATGAAAGAGAAGGTCGAGCAAAATGGTGCATTGGGATTGCTTTCTAAAAAGCTCGCCACCATTAGCCTAGATGTTGATGTAACTTTTGACGCCAAGGACTATGAAATGTGCGAACCGGACAACCAAAAAGTTCAGACCATCTTTGAAGAGCTTGAATTCCGAAGGCTGAAAGATCAATTCATCAAAATATTTTCCAAGGAAGTAGAAGAACCTGAAAAAGAAGCAGGGAGCGCCCCGACCGCAAAGGCAAAAAATCCAGAAGCGGGTGGCGGGCAATTTTCATTGTTTGGAGGGAACCCTTCCGAAGCAGCAGGTACCATCAAAGATTATAACAGCCGGCAAACCATCGCAGATGTCGCCCATAATTACCAGAGTGTTGCCCCAGGTATGGGAATGAAGCTATTTATGCAAAACTTAATGAAACAATCCTCGGTTTGTTTTGATACGGAAACGACGGGCTTGAACCCCTTGACGGCAGAACTCGTTGGCATTGCCTTTTCATGGGAACCAACAAAAGGGTTTTACATTCCTTTTCCTGAAGATAAAAACGAAGCCCAAGAAATCATTGAACAATTACGCCCTTTCTTTGAATCGGAGACCATCGAGAAAATTGGTCAGAACCTAAAGTACGACATCAAAGTACTTCATAAATACAATGTTAAGGTAAAAGGAAAATTCTTTGACACTATGTTGGCCCATTATCTCATTAATCCCGATATGCGGCATAATATGGATGTGCTTGCGGAAACCTACCTCAACTACACCCCCGTATCCATTACCGAACTGATCGGTAAAAAAGGAAAGAACCAATTGAGTATGCGCGATGTTCCTTTGGAAAAACAAACCGAATATGCCGTAGAGGATGCTGATATCACCCTGCAACTCGCTGCGCATTTTAGGCCTGAGTTAAAAGAAGCCAAAACCGACGAGTTATTCAATGATATTGAGATTCCGTTGTTGCATGTTTTAGCGGATATGGAACTAGAGGGAATCAATCTGGATCAAAAATTCTTGAACTCACTTTCAGAAGACCTCAACAATGACATCGAATCCTTAGAAAAGAAAATCTACGCAGCTGCTGAGGTAGAGTTCAATATTGGTTCACCAAAGCAATTGGGGGAAATACTGTTTGACAAAATGAAATTGGTCGACAAGCCCAAAAAGACCAAAACTGGGCAGTATTCCACGGCAGAAGATGTGCTTTCCTATTTGGCCAAAGACCATGAGATCATTCAAAATGTCCTAGATTACCGCGGACTCTCCAAATTAAAAAGCACCTACGTAGATGCACTTCCCTTACAAGTAGAAGAAAGTACAGGCAGAGTGCATACCGATTATATGCAGACCGTAGCCGCAACCGGAAGATTGAGCAGCAACAATCCAAACTTACAGAACATTCCGATTCGTACAGAACGCGGCAGACAAGTGCGCAAGGCGTTTGTTCCAAAAAATGATGACTACACATTACTTGCTGCGGATTATTCTCAAATAGAACTCCGTATCATTGCCGCACTAAGTGAGGAAACCACTATGATAGAGGCCTTTAAAAATGGAGAAGACATTCATGCTTCAACAGCGGCCAAGGTATTTGACGTTCCCTTAGAGGAGGTGACCCGAGAACAACGAAGCAATGCCAAAACGGTCAACTTCGGAATCATTTACGGGGTATCTGCCTTTGGGTTGAGCAACCAAACCGACTTATCTCGTTCCGAGGCCAAAGAGCTGATCGAAACCTATTACGCCACCTACCCAAAATTACGGAACTATATGGGCGAACAGGTAGATTTTGCCCGTGACAACGGCTATGTACAAACTGTTTTGGGAAGACGAAGGTATCTAAAGGCCATCAATGGCAGCAACGCCATTGTTCGTGGTGCTGCTGAGCGGAATGCCGTAAACGCACCCATTCAGGGGAGTGCTGCCGATATTATTAAGTTGGCCATGATCAATATTCACAAAAAGCTGGAGAGCGAGAACTTTAAGAGCAAAATGTTGCTACAGGTGCACGATGAATTGGTTTTCGACGCCTATAAGCCCGAGCTTGAAGCGCTTAAGAAAATGGTAAAAAGCGAAATGGAGAATGCCTACACCATGGCGGTGCCGCTCGATGTTGAAATGGGCATAGGCAATGATTGGTTAGAGGCGCATTAACATACAAAAAAACGCATTTCACAACAATATTTTGATGGGGTAGCTGTTCTAAGGTAGTTTAGCATAGTATTTGCAAATGCATCATCATGAAAAAAACAATCGTACTCATCACACTCTTGTTTTCCTTTGTCGCCGGCGCCCAATCAAACGCTGACCAGCCGACATCGCAGGAGACTCGAATTTCAAAAAAAGTAAAAGTATTTCCCAACCCCGCAACCAGCGTGGTAAATATACTGGGCCTACAAAATAGTGCCAAAGCCACTATCGTTATTTCCGATGTAAACGGAAATGTGGTACTGCAGCATCAATGGGCCATTCGTCGTAAAGCCTTGAACATACCTATCTCCGATTTGAATCCGGGTATTTATGTAGTATCGATACGTTCAGAGGAACAGCAGGTATACACCAAATTCTACAAGCAGTAGTTTAATCGAAAACGAAATTATAGGTGATCGCGAACAACGGGCTATTGATAACTGAAAGCTCATAGGTACCTAACGGACTCCCCAAAAATACGTCATCATCAACACCCGGCTGCCTTTGTGTATAATACACATTAAAAGGGTTTCTGCGACTGTATAGGTTGTAGACGGTAAAGGTCCAATCGCCCACCCATTTTCTATTTGGTTTTTTACTGTACTTTATTTTCCAAGAGAAGTCGAGTCGATGATAAGGTCGAAGACGCGCATTATTACGTTCTATAAATATAGGTACATTTATTTCTTCCAAAGTAAAAACACTGTTGGCAACTGTATAGGGGCGACCGGTTTGGGCAGTGAAATTAAAACTCCAGGTATTATAGGCATCCCCTTCTAGATTGATGGTCCCGTTGACTACGTGTGGCCGGTCAAAATCGGAAGGATACCACTGGTTGTTGTTAACACGATCAGCCAAGCGTTCGTTTTGAGAACGAAGTAAACTTCTGGAATAGGTATAATTCAGCCACCCGTTAACGGCGCCTTTGGGTTTCTTAAAGCTCAACTCTAGTCCATATGCCTCTCCTTGGGCTTGTACTACATCTCTATCTAAAAACTCTTCAAGAAAAAAATCGGCGCCCGGTTTATAGGTTAAATTATTCTCACTTGTGCGATAATACCCTTCCAAACCAACCTCAATAGATTCATTGGCGATATTCTTATAGATTCCAAGACCGTAGGTATTCGCACTTTGTGGTGCTATTTTCGGGTCTGAAGTTTTCCATCGAGATGTAGGCAAAGGAGTGGTCGTATTATATATATTCTGCAGATATTGATTTGTTCGCGCATAGCTTGCCTTGATCGAAGTGTGCTCCCCTATTTTTAAATTAGCGCCCAAACGAGGCTCCAAACTATTGTATGTTTTTACCGCATCTCCTTTGCCAAAGGAAGTAATACCAAGAAGTTCTCCACTGATATCATTGAAGGTCGCTTCCTGAAAAGGACCAACAAACACAAAGTGATTGAATCGGAGCCCGCCCGAAAATGACAATTGCGCTGTAGGGTTCCAATTCAAATTGGCATAAGCGGATAATTCATAACTGGTCTCGGTCTCCAAAATTACCGGTACAATACTATTTCCCGAC
>CALIIC010000164.1 GCA_938020445.1 uncultured Flavobacteriaceae bacterium
CGACAGTGGCGATCTTGCCTACTGTATCGGGGGAACCGTACCCACTATTTCAGCTACCGTAAACGCTGGGGAAACCATCGATTGGTATACCACGGCAACAGGGGGAACCGCCGTCTCAACGGGAGCTTTGACCTTCCAGCCTGCCGCGGGAAGTCTCAGTAACGGACCGAACAGTTTCTTTGCCGAGGCAAGGAACACCGCCAACGGATGTACAAGTGCCACCAGAAACGAAATCATCATCACCCAAAATGCATTGCCGGCAGCCCCGGGAGTAACAACTCCCGTTACCTATTGCGAAGGGGATGCCGCATCCCAGCTTACCGCAACCGGCACCAACCTATTGTGGTACACCGCCGCAACAGGAGGAACGGGAAGCGCAACGGCACCGACCCCTAACACCGCCACGACCGGAAGCACATCTTACTGGGTGAGCCAGACCAATGCAAATACATGTGAGGGCCCAAGGGCGGAAATTGTGGTCACCGTGAACGCATTACCGGCGGCTCCGGGAGTTACTACTCCCGTAACCTACTGTGAAGGAGATACCGCTTCACAACTGACCGCAACCGGCACCAACCTATTGTGGTATACTGCCGCAACAGGAGGAACAGGAAGCGCAACCGCACCTACACCCAGCACCGCTACGGCAGGAAATACTTCCTTCTTCGTAAGCCAGACAAACGGAAATAGCTGTGAAGGACCAAGAGCAGAAATCGTTGTTATGGTAAATGATTTACCTACCATCGGAGTAGACGTTGCACCTAGTTGTGCGCCAGATCTATTGACCTATTCATTATTGGTAAATGTAAGTACAGGTACTGTCACCTCTACCGAAGGAACCGTTACCGACAATGGAGGAAACAACTGGACCATTTCGGGAATAACCACTGGAAATAATATAATACTGACCGTTACCGATCCGGCAACTACCTGTGCCGACACCATGAATATTACCGCACCGAACTGTGCCTGCCCAACGGTAAACGCACCCACTATTGTTCAAGGTGATCAAGCCTATTGTATCGGGGGAACCGTACCCACCATTGAAGTGGCCATCGGAACAGATGAGACCGTCGATTGGTTCACTACCGCCACCGGGGGAACAGCTATCGCGACGGCAAGTTTGACCTTTACACTAGCAGAGGCAAGTCTTTCCAATGGAGCCAACAATTTCTTCGCCGAGACTAGAAATACGGTAAACGGTTGTACCAGTGCCACCCGTACCGCCATTAATATCACACAAAATGCATTGCCTACGATTGCAATCGATACCGCGCCCACTTGTGCGCCAGATTTATTGACCTATTCATTATCGGTAAATGTAAGTGCAGGTACCGTCACCTCTACCGAAGGAACCGTTACCGACAACGGAGGCAATAATTGGACCATCTCCGGGATTAGCTCGGGAAACAATATTACACTGACTATTACAGATTCGGCAACTACCTGTGCCGATACCATGAATATCACAGCACCGAACTGTGCGTGTCCTACCGTTAATGTGCCTACTATCGTACAAGGTGATCAAGCCTATTGTATCGGGGGAACAGTGCCGACCATGGAGGTTTCCATAGGAGTCGATGAGACCGTAGATTGGTTCACAACGGCCACAGGAGGAACAGCTATCGCAACGGCAAGTTTGACCTTTACACCAGCAGAGGCAAGCCTTTCCAATGGAGCTAACAATTTCTTCGCCGAGACTAGAAATACGGTAAACGGTTGTACCAGTGCCACCCGTACCGCGATTAGTATCACACAGAACGCATTGCCTACGATTGCAATCGATACCGCACCTACTTGTGCCCCCGATCTCTTGACCTACTCACTTTCGGTAAATGTAAGTACCGGAACCGTGACCAGTACTGAAGGCACCGTTACTGACAACGGAGGGAACAACTGGACCATTTCGGGAATCACTTCTGGAAACAACATAACACTGACCGTGACCGACCCGGCGACCACATGTGCCAACACCATGAATATCACAGCACCGAGTTGCGCCTGTCCTACTGTGAATGCACCAACAATAGTGCAAGGTAATCAGGACTATTGTATCGGGGGAACAGTACCGACTATTGAAGTGGCCATAGGAGCCGATGAGACCGTAGATTGGTTCACCACCGCCACCGGGGGAACTCCTATCGCGACGGCAAGTTTGACCTTTACGCCATTAGAGGCGGATCTTGTAAATGCCGCCAATGATTTTTATGCTGAGACTCGGAATACGGTCAATGCTTGCACAAGTACTACTCGAACGCTTATTACAATTACGCAAAACGCATTGCCAGGTGTCGTTGCAAATGCTACCGCCACCACTATAAATGCCGGCGAACCTGTGACGTTAACAGGTTCAGGAGCAACCACCTATATATGGGACAATGGGGTTACAGATGGTGATACCGTATTTCCGTTAACCACGACGACCTACACGGTAACCGGAACCGATGGCAATAGCTGTGAAAACACCGCTCAAGTAACTATAACAGTTTCTCCTACATCCGATTTAAGGGTAGATAAAACTGTTGATAATGCAAATCCGAATGTTGGCGATACAGTTGTTTTTACCCTAACAGCATTTAACGATGGTCCTATTGATTGTCCTCCGGGCGCAGTCATACGCGACCTATTACCTCAAGGTTTCACTTATGCATCAGATAACGGAAATGCTACGAATGGAACTTATACCAACACTACCGGAGACTGGATACTTCCATTGATTACAAACGGAAACAGTGCTTCCATAACCATTAGCGCCGTAGTGAATGCCCCAACCGGCACTGCGGGAGAATATACGAACGTCGCTCAAGTATTCAGCTCTACCAATTTTGATCCCGATTCAAGCCCGAATAATGATGACGGGGACCAAAGCGAAGATGATGAAGCCGCAGTGACCATTATTCCGCAAGCTGCAGATTTGAACATCACAAATACCATCTCGCAACCAAGTGCCAACCCAGGTGACGTAGTTACGATTACCGTGGTCATTCAGAACGAAGGTGCAAACGACGCCACAAACATTGACATCACCAACAACATTCCTTCAGGATTTACCGTGGTGAACATAAATAACGGCGGTTCACAATCTGGCAACCTAATCAACTGGAATGGTATGAACATTATTTCTGGAGATACGGTCACCCTTAGCTTTGAGGCTTCTGTTAATATGCCAACCGCTACCGCTGGGGAGTATACGAACACCGTGCAAGTAACGGCGGTAGACCAGCATGATCCTGATTCAGCGCCTAATAACGATGATGGAGATCAAAGTGAAGATGATGAGGACAACACTTTGCTTACCATACAATCAGCAGATCTACGATTGGTAAACACGGTGAACCCGGGACAAGGCAATCCTGGAGATACCCTTACGTTTACCGTAGAGGTTTTCAATGAAGGTGCCGACGATGCAACGAATGTAGGAATTGAAAATTATGTTCCAAGCGGATTCTCGGTCACAACTGTTAACAATGGAGGAGTCCAAAATGCCGGTACTATAAGTTGGAGTGGTTTAAACATTCCTGCCGGAACTAGCCAAGTACTTACCTTTGAAGTAACCATCAACGTACCCGCGAATGCCCCGAACGAATATGTAAATACTGCACAGGTAACGGCGGTTGATCAACTAGATCCTGATTCTGCTCCTAACAATGACGATGGAGACCAAAGTGAAGATGATGAGGATAGTGCTTTTATTGAGCTTATTCCTGCAGATATAAGTATCAGCAAAGCTTTGAGCCCAGCCGCTATTCAAAATCCGAATACAGGTGATACAGTTATTTTTGAGATAACGGTGACCAATGAAGGGCCCGGCCTCGCCACAAATGTAAGTCTGGTAGACCAACTACCAAGCGGGTTTACTTTGGGAACTGTAAATGATGGGGGCACCGTCAACGCTGGCGCAATTACCTGGGTGCTCCCCAATGTGCCTGTTGGTTCACAGACCGTATCGTACGAGGTAACTATTAACGCACCTGCCAATGTGCTTGGAGAGTATACCAATACAGTAGAGATAACCTCCTCCGATCAATACGATCCAGATTCAACTCCAAACAATGATGACGGGGATCAAAGCGAGGATGACGAAGCCAGTTATACGATTCCTTCGCCAACTGTGGATCTTGAAGTGGTGAAAACAGTTGACAAGGCACAGACCTTTTTTGGCGATACGGTATTGTTTACTATTACGGTTACCAATAATAGTACCTATGACGCCACAAACATTGGCATCGAAGATGCCCTCCCTGCCGGTTATACCTTGTTAAGTGCGGATGCGGATAATGGTGTATACGACGAAACAATTGCTACGTGGGAAATACCATCTATAAGCGCTGGCGCAACGGCACGCTTAGAAATGTCGGTCACCGTCACAGAAACTGATGATTATACGAATATTGCTCAATTAATCTATGTAGATCAGATTGATCCCAACATGGGCAATGATAGGGACGAAGCGACACCAGAAGTTACCCAGGCGGAATGTTTGACCATTTTTAACGAATTCTCACCAAACCAAGATGGGGTAAATGACTTCTTCTTTATTGAATGCATTGACCTGTATCCTGACAATACACTTCAAGTGTACAATCGATGGGGTGTTCTAGTATTCGAGACGAAGGGTTATGACAATACTTGGGACGGTACCTCTATGGGGAGAGCTACTGTTGTAGAAGATGACAAATTACCGGTTGGTACTTATTACTATCTTTTGGATTTAGGAAATGGAGCAGATGAACCAAAAACAGGATGGCTCTATATTTCACGCTAATAGAAAAACCTAATGGCTTGATGGAAAAACCCTCGTTCGCCGAGGGTTTTTCTGTTTTTAAACTGTGTAGGAAATAACAAGTTTAAAGGGTTTGACCATCGCATATTCCTTGTTCACAACAAAGATTTCCCCAGAGCAAGGCCTAAAACTACCTTGTTGACAGGAATTTAAGTCTGTTTATCGGATTTAAATTCAATCGTACGAGCTAACCTAAGTAAAATATGTGGGGGAATTTTAAAAAAAAGCGTGATGGCTTTTCCGAGATCCGGAAAGTCTTGCACTTTGTAAGTGCAGTGGTATTTCCGTTTCCTAGTGCATTTGCCCAAATCAAGAACACCGATTATGGAGGGGCGTTCAATTCGAATGATTTGGTGTCTTGTGGTGAATCCTACAATTCTTTTACTTTTATCCGTGTAGGATCAAAAACTTCAAACTATACCGCTTTTAGGGTTACCCCTGGGTTACCGGACAGCGGTTCTTATGTTTCAAATACCCATTCAATTACAATTCCCTATTTACCAATAAGGAATGCGCTTTCCTGCAGAGCCCTTTCATGTACTTCAAGGAAAACAGAAATTGGTAGACCTGCCACAACGGTTGCCATCGAAAAAGCAGAAATCACCCCCTTAGCTACTACAGGAGCAGGGTACGTTTCGAAAAATAGACAAATCACTCCTAACATAACGTTCGGTATAGTGTATGCGTTAGCCCAGGAATTACCGGCCGGAAATACTTGCCCGGTACGTTATAGGCATGTGCGAACAAACAACTATACAAATAAAGTCGGATCCTTATTTTTTGTTGCGCCAATTGGTATCAACAAACCCATGAACCATTCCAGGATGCTTATTGAAGCAACCAGATCAGAAAGATTAACAGTATCTCATGCTTTCGTTCCAAATTTAGATATTGAAAATGACGTTTTCTTTACAGGGCGTATGGAACAATATCCAAACAGTCGATTACAGATATTTAACCTATGGGACGTTACCGTAATTGATACAAATGGCTATGATAATTTTAGCGGTGGCAAAACCCAGTACAGGACCACCATTACAAAAAATCAGCTAGCACCATCGGGCCCCTTTTTCTCTCAATTTCAATCAGTAAATAAGAACCTAAAAAGGACTGGATAGCTGTACATTTTCAAAAACTAAATACCTATTGGTATGTTTATTAAACTCAGCATAAAAAGATAAAATAATGATTAAATAACGCCCGTTCACAACAAAAAACCCGCTATTGACAACAAATTGGGCTATTAGCACATAAACTGTCATGTTTTAGCGTTAGAGGTGGTACTATAGATACGTGTGCGAATGCTTAACCAACATTCGTTATTTATATGCCTTCGGAATATGAACGGAGCCAACGAAAAAAATAATGAAAATAACCCAAATCTATACATTTTTACTGATCTCACTGCTCTTGCCCATTTGGTCAAGCGCCCAGCAAGATCCGCAGGTTACGCATTATATGTACAATACGATGACCGTAAATCCCGGATACACCGGATCAAGAGGACATCTTGCCCTTATTAGCCTTTTCCGGGACCAATGGGTAGGGATCGAAGGCTCGCCAAGGACCATTACTTTTGGGATAGACAGTCCGTTAAGTCCATTCGATGGTATCGGCCTGTCAATTGTTCAAGATGAACTTGGGCCTTCAGAGGAAACCTATATCGACGCCAATTATGCGCATCAGCTCGTATTGAACAATCGCGGCCATAGGCTGGCACTAGGCTTAAAGGCCGGGGTTCGCTTTTTTAGCCTCGATTGGGGAAAGGGTATTTTTCGCGAACCTGAAACAAGATTCAACGAAAACATCAACAGCAAACTATTGCCTTCCGTCGGGGCGGGTGTATTCTATTATACACAGAATGCATATTTAGGGCTTTCTACCCCCAATGTTTTTACCAATGCGCATTACGATGAAATTCAGGAGGCAGAAGCCACAGAGCGACTTCATTTGTTTCTGATAGGGGGGTACGTATTTAATCTGAATCCTGAACTGAAATTCAAGCCTTCGTTTTTTGTAAAACAGGTCACCGGTGCTCCCATATCTGTAGATGTGTCGGCAAACTTTTTAATTAACAATACACTCAACCTGGGGGTTAATTACCGCTGGGATGATTCTGTGAGTGGACTTTTCGGTTTCCAGATATCACCAAAGTTCAATGTAGGCTACGCTTATGATTACAGTATTAACGATTTAAACAGTTACAACACTGGAACCCACGAAATATTCCTAAGATATCAATGGATTACCAGGGAAAACAAATTGAAATCCCCAAGATTTTTCTAACGAACTCAACCATGAAAAAACTAATTACAACAGGTGCACTCCTACTCTCGCTTTTTACAATGGCGCAAAACCCACCTGAAAACACTTTAGAGACGCTGGACAACACCGGTATTGCCAACACCACCTTTTCAGATTCGCTTGAAGCACCCCTTTTCGCACCAAACAACGAAGAGACCTTTGCAAACGCAGCGGAGGAAAATGACATTGCGTATAGGACCTTTAGCGATTTAGAAGATGTTGCCAATGGCTATTATATCATTTCAGGTGTATTTAGTAAAGGTAAAAACCTTAAAAAAACGATTAAAAGACTTGGGAAAAAGGGATTTGAGGCCGGCTATATCATTAATGAAAAAAACGAGTTGCACTACCTCTATCTAGAATATCATAAAGATTGGCAGCCAGCCATCGCCAATACCCTATCCAAATTCGATGGAAAATACAAGGATGAGGTTTGGATCATGCAAGTAGAAAGTAAAGGCGTTGTTTCTGAGATGACACTTTTAGACCAAGAACCTGATACATTCGAAATTGATACTGAAACTTCTTCACCAGTTGCGGTAGATGATGTTACCTATGATATGCTCAATGAGATGAAGGAAAGTGTTGATAAGCCAGTTGTTTCCGAAGAGATAAACAAGAGCAAGTTGATTCAAAAGGCCGACGCCTACTTTAACAAAATGTGGTATGCAGAAGCTGCTGAATTGTATGAACAGGCTTTGGCGAAGGGAGGTAAAAACTACACGGCCGATGTTATTCAAAAGGCCGCCGACTCCCATTACTTCAATACCAACATGGAAAAGGCATACCAATGGTATGATGTGCTTTATGAAAAATATGGAAAAGAACTTTCGGCCGATAATACATTTAAATACGCCCATTCATTAAAGGGTACCGGAAAATATGCCCGTGCCAAAAAGTTGATGCGGTTGTACAACAAAAAAACAAACAACGAACTAGCTGCCGGACTCGATGCGGAAACCTTGACACCCAATGAAATGGTGCTTGATAATATTTTGAATAGTTCTCAAAATTTCGAGATCAAGAACATGAGCGTAAATACCGAGTACTCAGACTTTTCACCAATGTTTCTCGACTCGAGCCAAGTAGTATTTGCATCGGCAAAAGATTCATCCTTTTTAAATACCCGACGGTATAAATGGAACAATCAGCCATTTCTAGACCTCTATGTTGCCAAAATCAATGAAGAAACGCAGGACCTTCGAGACGCAATTAAATTTTCAAAAAAAATAAATACCAAGTACCATGAGGCATCTGTAACATTTTCGCCCGACAATACAACTATGTATTTTACCAGAAACAACTATGGTAAAAAATTAAAGAGAGATAAAAATGGTGTGAACCACTTAAAAATCTATACTTCAAACAAAGTTGATGGTGAATGGACCGAAGCGCGAGAAGTCGCCTTTAATAGTGATGCATATTCAACTGGTCACCCGGCCTTAAGTCCTGATGGCAAAAAACTATATTTCGTTTCAGATATGCCGGGAAGCATTGGGCAAACTGACATTTTCGTAGTAGATGTATTGGATAACGGCGATTTTTCAGAACCAAAAAACCTTGGTCCTGACATCAATACAGAGCAAAGGGAGATGTTTCCGTTTATTAACGAACAAAAACTGTACTTTTCATCAGACGGTCATACCGGCCTAGGGGGACTCGACGTATACCAGGTGGCCATTGACGAGGAAGAAGGGTTCCAAGAAGTAATAAATGTTGGGCAACCTGTAAATAGTAATAAGGATGACTTTTCCTATATTGTTAACGAAGAAAATCAACAAGGCTTTTTTGCTTCGAACCGCGAAGGAGGAAAGGGCGATGATGATATCTATTCCTTTAAACGCCTGATCGTAGAGGAAGTTCCTGAAAACCTAAATGCAATAGCCGGCGTGGTAACAGAAATGGTTACCGGGGACATCATGCCGCAAGCCTTGGTTGAATTGCTAGATGAAAATGGCATCAAACTGAAAGAAGTAGTTACTGAAGAAGATGGCAGTTTTGTATTCGAAGACTTAGATAGCGATACCAAATATATCTTAAAAACAACCGTAGGCGAATTCTTTGAGGACAATTTGGAAATAGGAACGAAAGATAATGAACTGGTGAACGTAGATGTTAATTTACGTCGTCTTGAAGAAATGATCGCTTTAGAAGACGGAATCAAAAAACTGAAAACAGAAATGATCTTCTTTGATTTCGATAAATCGTACATACGAAACGACGCTTCGGAGGAATTGGATAAGTTAGTAGAGGTAATGACAGAGTATCCAAACATGGTCATTAAAATCGAATCACATACCGATTCACGTGGTAGTAGTGTTTACAACAAATACTTATCGGATAAGCGAGCCAAGGCAACAAGAGATTATATCATTACACAAGGAATAGATGCGAGTCGTATCGAGAGCGCCACAGGATACGGTGAAGAACGCCTCTTGAACGAATGTAACGGTCATGTTCGGTGTACCGAAGATGAGCACTTTAGAAACAGACGTTCTGAATTTATTATTGTAGACATGTAAAAACAACCCAACCTATAGCAAAGAGCCCGCTTCCAAAATTTGGAAAGCGGGCTTTCTTTTTTGCGTTTCTAAGTGCCTCTATTTTAAAATACAAAAACTGGCGAAAACCCAAATGAGGGTTTCACAACAAACTAGGTTCGATTCACAACAAAAAAACCCGTCAAAATACGTAAATAACAGATTAAGAGTTATATAAGAAGTAAAAACCCAAATCGAACTAAAACCCAAATCATGAAAAATGTCCTACTAATCAAAGAAATTTATCTTGAAGCATTTAGAAACTTAGGCCACGCAATGGTAAAGTCGTATTTCAAAGCCTTCTCTTGGTTTTGTTTTGCAAGCTTTGTCATAATGTTGTACGCTTTTATTTTCAGAGTTTCTACAGGCTTCGCATTTGACTAATCACATCGTAACCGACCTAACCGAAGAAAGCACCTTTTTAGGTGCTTTTTTTATGCCCTAAAGTGAATTTTGCCCATTACTTCAAGAAAAAAACAAAGAGGCCATGTATCTACTTACACGATTATCGGAAAAAAAATACCGCCCCTACATTTTTGTAAGGCACTTCTTTTGCTGAATTTGCCGTTTATCTAAATTTCCAAGTTGTTTGTCGAGTATTTACAATACCTGAAATTCAGAACGAAGATACAGTGCATTTCATCTAATTTTTACCATGATTCATCAGAGTTCAAAGCATCTTTGTACCATAACATTTAAAGAACGGAACATGAGGAAATTATTACTTGTAAGAGAAATTTACGCAGAAGCTTTTAAAGATTGGACACATCGAATGTTGAATAAGTACTTCAAAGCCTTTTCATGGTTTTGTTTCTTTCTTTTGACCGTTGCCGTCTATGCATTTATATACAGGCTTTCTACGGGATTTTCTTTCGGCTGATGCCCAAACCAACCTAAACAACATAAAAAAGCCCCATATCAACCGATATGGGGCTTTTTAAATGCTGACAAAAGCCTTTACTTGGCTACACCAAAGTTAATGGTCTTCAAAATTGCTTCTAGTTCGAACATATCATCTCTCTTCTCTGCCGCAGGGGCAAATACAAAGCCTTCAACCACCATCTTCCGATTGTTTTCCTCATCGTTAATAATGTAGGTTAGGAAGGGGCCTGCCATTGGATAGTTCTTAATATCCCATAACCCCCTTACTTCAACCGCTTTGAGACCTGCAATTTCAGTAGCAAAAACATGCGGGGCAAAGGCAGGTTCTGTGCGCATATGGGTTATCTTTCCTGGATTGTCCGGGCCTGGAATAAAAAGCTCCCCAATAGAATCGCGCATGCGAACGATATCTCTTACCAAAGTAGAATCGCTCTTAAAGTAGTCCGCTGGTAATTCATACGCCACGATATTCACCGTTCCCTTCGGAATCTGACGATCCAGCCACACGAATTTTTCCTCTTGCCTACCCACCTTATAGACCGAGGGTACGCTTATCTTTACTCCAAAGTTCTCTTCAAAAGCGCCTTCGGTATTTAATGATTTTAAAAATCTTTTTTGTTTTTCACTTATTTCTACAGCCTTAAAGGAGGCGATCATAGCAGGTGCCTTCCGATCGATATTCGCGATAATTTCTGCATTGGTCGTCCCCTTGATCACCCCTACTTTCTGGGGTGTTGCGTACATATCACTTTTTACATGGGCAAGATCTAACGAGTCTTTCATTACATACAGGATAGATCTTGAGCTTCTGGTGGTGCCCGTAAAAGACTTTGGCGGAAAATGGTTAATGCTGAATTTTGGTTCGTTAAGCGTCAAGGCCAACACTGGGGCCGCAAAATGTTCCCGAACCTTATCTCCGACCTCTCCTTTCCATAATTCGTCATCCATTACAACCGCCAATGAATTAATTGGCCCAATGCTTGAAGGAAGGTAACTTTTTCTATCCCCTTCTTTACAGGAAATAACTAAAAGGCAACATAGTAAAAAAAGTGCTCTGCTAAGTCTCATGGTCTCTAAATTACGGTGAACATTCGCACAATTTTAGTTTTGTGCCTAGTTTTAAGTTCGTACCACTAATACCGTTCCATTCTCGTAAATTTTCAACAGAAACTCCAGGATATTTTCTAGAGATGGTCCAAAGTGAGTCACCACTGCGCACGGTATGGGTTTTGGTACCCGGTGCAATTGCCTGTTTTGTAGAAGTGTTCGATGCCACTTTCTTCTTGGCGTTCACGGCCTTTTTGCCTCGATAGCGCGGATAAATCGTTAATCGTTGCCCCACTCTTAAATTGTTGCTCCGAAGTCCGTTCCATTGTTTTAATTGACTTACACGAACGCCATACCGTTCTGCAATCTTTCCTAAGAAATCACCACTTCGCACTTTGTATCGAATGCGGTCTTTCTCGGCGCGCTTAACCAATTCTGGTAGCGGGCTTTCCTTACTTTCCAATTCTTTCTTTACATGCGCATAAATCTGTACTTCGTTCGCCACGAACTTGCCCATGGCATCTTTGGGTAACCGTAATGCATAGTTTTTTCCTTTCACATACGGGATTACGTTCAACTTGTAAGAGGGGTTCAACACTTTTAACTCCTCCATACTAACCCCCACTAATTTGGAAATTTGATCAAAAGTAATCAAGCTTTTTACCTGAATGGTATCTGTTTCGAAATAGGGTCTTTCTACCCTACGTCCTTTTAAGCCATGTTCCTCTGCATACTCAAAAACATACATGGTAGCCAAAAAAGCAGGCACATATCCTGCTGTTTCTCTGGGCAAATTTCTACGAATATTCCAATAGTTGCGTTTGCCGCCCGATCGGCGAATGGCCTTGTTTACATTTCCAGGGCCAGAATTGTATGCGGCCAACGCTAAATCCCAATCCCCAAAAATTTGATACAATCTTGAAAGATACTTGCTTGCCGACTTCGTTGCCTTTATTGGATCGCTACGTTCATCTACATAACTGGTAACATCTAATTTATACTGTTTTCCCGTACCGTACATAAATTGCCAGAGCCCTGTTGCACCTACCCGTGATCGTGCCTTCGGGTTCAGAGCAGATTCTACAATAGATAGGTATTTCATCTCTAACGGAATATCGTTCCTATCGAACTCTTCTTCAAATAGAGGAAAATAAAACTGGCTTACGGTAAGCATTCGTTCCATAAGGCCCCTCTTTCTGGTCAAAAACGATTTGATTACCCGTTCTAGTGAAGGGTTGTACACCACATTAAAAGGTGTTTTCTTGTTAAGCCGCGCCAGGCGGGCTTTCAAAGAGTCCGTTGGCAAATCATATACATAGGCTTCTTCCACTGCTACAGGGTTCCCGTCTATTTGGGTGATGTTACCCAATTCAAGCACCTCTTCATACATTTCATTATAAAGGGCGTCGGTAGCATACAATTCTTTCATCCAAAGACTGTCATAAATGGCAGCTTGGGGATGGTCTTTCAAATTATATTCTCCTTTTCCATCAACAAAAGGAAAGGGTAAATCCTGATCAGAAGATTCATCCATTTGCTCCATTTGCCTTACATTCTTCTCAATGTCTGTGGCCAGGGTATCTACAGAAAGTTTTTCTAGTTCTTTGGTTTTATCGTTCTTATCAGGTTCTGAAATGGAATCTTTTTGTTGTGCAAACACGAAAACTCCGCAAACAAGAAAGAATGAGGTGGAAAGTATCTTAATTCTTTTTATCGTCATAACAGCGTATATAGTGCGGAGGGGCCAACGAAAATCGCCTTTTTTTTCGAGAGCATAAAATTTTTAAGAAATTATCAAAGATAGTCGTAGCACCGCCGTACACTAATAACGCGCTTACGAAGCGATTATTGCTGCTATTCCCGGGAGGGTTTTCCCTTCTAAACTCTCTAGCATAGCACCGCCTCCCGTTGAGACATAACTAACTTTGTCTGCAAAACCGAACTGCTTTACAGCGGCCACTGAATCTCCACCGCCAACCAAAGAAAACGCACCAGTTCGAGTGGCCGCATCAATGGCATCTCCTACAGCGATCGTGCCTTTGGCAAAGTTCTCCATTTCGAACACACCGACTGGCCCGTTCCATAAAATGGTCTTTGATTTCAAAATCACCTCTCGGAAAATCTCCAAGGTCCTGGGGCCAGCATCGAGACCTTGCCATCCATCCGGAATCGTGTCTACAGCTACTGTTTGGGTAGCTGCATTGTTGTCAAAATCATTCGCTGCGATTACGTCGACCGGTAAATGTACTTGTACCCCTTTTGCCTCGGCCTGCTTCAAAATAGTTAAGGCAAGTTCCATTTTGTCATCTTCGCAAATAGAATCTCCTACTTGGCCGCCTTGTGCTTTTACAAAAGTATAGGTCATTCCGCCGCCAATAATTAAGTGATCTACTTTGTCCAATATATTTTCTATAATCGTAATCTTAGAAGATACTTTTGCGCCTCCCAAAATAGCAAGTACCGGTTTTTCCCCGGTGCGCATTACTTTCTCTATCGCCGTGATTTCTTTCGCCAATAGGTATCCAAAACATTTGTTTTCGGGAAAAAACTCTGCTACGATAGTAGTAGAAGCGTGTGCCCTATGTGCAGTTCCAAAGGCATCGTTTACATAAATATCACCAAGTTTGGAAAGCTTACTTGCAAAATCGGCCGCACCATTTTCTTCTTCTGCATAAAACCGAAGGTTCTCCAGCAAAAGTACCTCCCCTGCTTGCAGTGCTTCGACAGCTTGCTCTGCGGTCTCCCCAACAGAATCTTCGACGAATTTCACCTGAACCCCAATAACATCGGCAACGGTGGTACAAATGTGTTTTAAGGATAGGTCCGGGTTTCTTTCCCCCTTTGGTCTTCCTAAATGCGACATCAATACCGCACTCCCACCATCTTCCAGGACTTTGATAATTGTTGGTTTCGCAGCTTGTATCCTATTGGTATCGCTCACCTTAAAATCCCCGTCTAACGGTACATTAAAGTCAACACGGATCAGTGCTTTTTTATTTTCAAAATTAAAATCATCAATGGTCTTCATCCTATGGAATATTTAGAGAACGACAAATGTAATTATTTCTCTTGATGAGAAGAAATGGCCCACATCAATATTTTGTTTATTCGAAATTCATTCTATCCCCCGCAACGGAATTTTTCCTTAAAAAAACTATCTTTGGCCTATGCAGTTCCAGGACATTCTAGGCCTCTCCCATATCAAAACACACTTGACCACCAGCGCGGATTCTGGACGCATCCCCCACGCTCAATTATTTGTTGGTCCCGAGGGTTCAGGTACGCTTCCAATGGCCTTGGCCTATGCCCAATATGTTATTTGCGGGAACACAGGTGGAGAAAATCAAGGAACGAACCAAGGGTGCAACCTAAAATTTGATTCGCTTTCGCATCCTGATATGCATTTTGCTTTTCCTGTTTCTAACAGTGATAAAGTGAAAAGTCATGCGGTAAGCAACCATTATATGCAGGAGTGGCGACAATTTCTGAAAGAACAACCCTATGGGAACCTTTTTGACTGGTATCGCGCCATTGGTATTGAAAAAAAGCAAGGACAAATAGGGGTAGATGAAGCACTGGATGTGGTAAAAAAGTTGTCCTTAAAATCCTATGAAGGTGGTTATAAGCTTATGTTAATTTGGATGGCGGACAAGATGAACAATGCTGCTGCCAACAAATTACTTAAGTTGATAGAAGAGCCCCCAAATAATACAATCTTTCTTTTAATTGCGGAAGATGAGGAGCAGTTACTACAAACCATACGGTCTCGTTGTCAAGTAGTACACTTTCCTCCTTTGGCGGAAGAAGCAATAGCCGATGGTTTGGTTGCCGAAGGAGCTACGAGACCTGAAGCCATGCGAATCGCGCAGGAAGCCAATGGAAATTTCAATAAGGCCATAGATTTAATGAATCGGGATTCTGAGGACCTGGTATTTGAAAAATGGTTTGTACAATGGGTGCGCAGCGCATTTAAAGCCAAAGGCAATAAGACCGCGATACACGACCTTATTTTGTGGAGCG
Source organism: uncultured Flavobacteriaceae bacterium (assembly GCA_938020445.1). Classification (GTDB taxonomy): domain Bacteria; phylum Bacteroidota; class Bacteroidia; order Flavobacteriales; family Flavobacteriaceae; genus Pelagihabitans. Next base: position 15,577 of record CALIIC010000164.1, read on the forward strand.
AAGAAGTAGCCGGTACTGGTCGAGAAACCCAAAAGAAATTCTTGCATTTTTGCATTGCAGTAATTCGCCAGGCATTGCTGATCAACTACAACACAAAAGAGTTGGCCTATATGCAAATTCATGTGGACGGATTTCAACTGGAAAAATTCGCTCCTTTTGTACATGAAAACAACGTGCTGGCCATTACCAAAGAATTGGAAGACGCTATTTACCATGTGGAGCGAAACGGGAATGCAAAAATCATTTTTACCGACCTTTCGATTCGACTCACCCGGCTCCTCCATAAAAAGGCGGCATAGAAAATAGTTTTTCAACCTTTCGGTGTCGTGCAAAAATCACGCATCGAACCCGAATAAAATAAAAACCATGGAAAGTATTTTAAAAAATGCCACAGAACTTTTGTTGTTATTGTTTCTAATCATCACTTTTTTGCAGAGTGGAATCGATAAGGTTTTTGATTGGACGGGGAACCTTAGTTGGCTTAAGGGCCATTTTTCGGAAACACCATTGGGGAAATTTGTTCCCCTTCTTCTTGGAACGGTGCTCCTTGCAGAAATGGTAGCCGGTATCTTATGTGCGGTTGGTCTCTATCAAATTGTCATTATGGGAAAATCAACGATTGCTTTGTACGGTGCTATTATGTCTTGTATATCACTGCTAATGTTGCTTTTTGGGCAGCGAATGGCCAAAGATTATGATGGTGCGAAAACGATTGCCGTATATTTCATTCCGGCCATTTTCTTGGTGTATATACTACAGTTATCATAAGCAACATCTGATTGCCACTGGTTTTAAAACAAAAAAACCCGCTAACACCTATTTGGTATTATCGGGTTTTTGTAATCAATTGGAACTTAAACCAACCTTACTTCTTGTACTTATCATTTAAGATCTTTACGATTTCTTCGGTAAGATCGTTCGCGTCGGTTCCGTACAACACACTACCGCCATCACCGCCTCCCAAGATGTAGGTGTAGCCATTGGTTTTACCATAAGCCTTGATCTCTTCTTTTACTTTATTCACCAAAGAATCCATTTCGGTCTGGCCTTGTGCTTGTATCTGTTGTTCTTCTTGTTGAATTTGTTGGCCAATAAACTGCCCTTTCTGCTGCATAAGGCCATATTCCTCCTGTGCTTTCTTCTGGGACATACTTTCAGCCTTCGCCTGAAATGCTTGTGCTTCTAATTGAAACGCCTGTGAAATACTATCTTTCTTTTTTCCCATTGCTTCTGCCTTGGCTTTGAATTTGGCCTCCACATCGATCTTTTCTTGATAGTCATCCATTAATTTTACATTGTCCACATAGCCAATCTTTTCTTGCTTACAAGATATGAACGCCAAAACTGCAAATATCACTAGTACTTTTTTCATGTTGTATCTTTTTTCTCGTTTTAAGATGCGCAAAAGTAGCAAAGCTTTTTCAATGTCTTTGCACGTATTGAAACTTTTAGTAAATACGGAGTCCTATTCTAGCAAATATAAAACAACCCGGCATAAGATATTTCTATTGAAATATGAATTTATCATTCAATCTGTCTATCAAAAAGAGCCCTCTGAAAGCCCTGTTAAAAGGCCTTTTCAAAAATGCCGAGGATTGTATTGCGCCAGACAAGAAACACGCTTAAATAGTCTAAAAACGACTTTTCGATAGTTACATCACATTACTGCCCTCCTTCGCGTTTTTTGAGTACGTACATCAGCGATGAGTATTCTTTGGAGTTCCAAGCTTTCATATTTGAAAGAAACCCATTTAGAAAAGCACTTAGGTATTTTGATTTTCCTGTTTTGTATTTTTCAGATAACAGGGACACGTAGAAGGAATCAAAAATCATTGGTTTTGTAGCGATCAAATCCATATCCGAGGATGCGAACAGTTTTTGAATGGACGTTCGGGAAAAATGCCAGAGATGTCGGGGAACGTCATAAGCTGCCCAAAACTCTTTATAGTGTTTTGCATCATATGACTTGAAATTAGGAACGGCTACGATAATAGTACCCCCTGGAAGTAAAAGCTGGCTCAGCTGACTTACATGATCTTCCAAGTTTGGCAAATGCTCTAACACATGCCAAAGAGTTACAACATCATATTTATCCGAATGGTCTTCCGGGATTTTGGCAATCAAATTTACTCCTTTCTCCGAGGCTCTTTTTCGTGCTCCCCAATTCGGCTCTACACCATGTATCTTCCATCCTTTTTCCTGTGCAACAAACAAGAAATCTCCTGTACCGGCTCCAAAGTCCAGCACCGTTTTTTCTGTGTTACAATATTTTTCAAGGATTCTTACTTTTCTGGAAAGGCTATATTTTTTTACCGCCTGGTATATCTTATCAACCAATGTTCTATTTGCATCAGTGTGGGAGATATATGTTGCACTCTCGTAGTATTTATCTAAGTTGCTAGGCTGCGGTTTGGTAATCAACATTTCAAGTTCGTGATGTATCATCAGTTCGAACTCTTCCCCTGAAACAGAATGGTCTTTAGTTTTTAAATACGACTTCATTATAGTTATGCGTGGCCAGATATTCTTTTTTCAAAGTCGAAAGATACTTCAAAACGGTTTCTCGTGAAAGGGAATCTTTCACCAAACAATCTTTTTCGGTATCGCTGTAGACTTCAATTGCGATATACCAATTTCCCTTTCGCAATACGTCTTGTGGTTGCATTCCTCGTGTTTCTTCCTGCCCGTCATACACGACCTCATTCCAAAGTGCGTCTGCCACCATAGGCGCAAGGTTAAGAACTTTGTCTGGGATGTCTATCTCATAAAATGCAAAAAAATACTGTTTTTCTCTCAATAGAAATGGTACATCATCAAATACGCTTTGATGTTCCAATTCAAATTTGGTATTTACATATTCGTAAAAGTCTCCCGCTTGTTTTGGATCCTCGAAAATAAACATCTGCCTTTTTGAAAGGCTTCGCTTAAACTTTTTCCCTTCGGTCACCTTGTAATTTGAAATAGCCGGTGCTATTCTAAGTGGGATGCAGGATTGTAATAAGAAAAACGCAAGAACAATAGGAAGCAATGTTTTCATAAACGCCGGTTTGTAGTTGCCGTCTAGTAATCAAAAACCAGACCAATTATCAAATCCAGCCTATTTAACCAAGCTGTTTTTTAAAAAGAGAGGCCTGCAAACAGAAATCTTTTTTAATTCTGCACTGGCAAGAAGCATCGAAAAAAGAGCATACAGCACCGAAATGTTCCACGTGGAACAACTACCGCTTATCTTCCGAGGTAAACCAAAAGCACGCTGATATCGGATGGGTTTACACCACTCACCCGAGCCGCCTGAGCAATGGTAACAGGTTGTACCGCGCCCAATTTTTCGCGGGCTTCATAGGATAACGATTTCAACTTGGTATAGTCAAAATTAGGAGGAATCTTCACGTTCTCCAAGCGGTGTAGCTTATCGGCATTGTTTTTTTCCTTTTCAATATACCCAGCATATTTAACTTGAATTTCTGTCTGCTCCATTTCCTCCCTGCCAAGCCCCTCGGCACCCACATAGTTCGCCACTGCATCCAACTTCATCATATGGCCCATGGTCACCTTGGGCCTTGAAAACACCTTGAACATCTTATCGGATTGTTTAACAGTAGCAGAATTTACACTTTCAAGAATGGGATTAATATCTTCCGGAAGTACGCTCGTTTTGCGAAAAAAGTCAACAAAATTTCTTGACTTTCGTTCCTTTTCCTCCATCCGAACCAAACGTTCGTCCTTCGCCAAGCCTATTGCATGCCCTTTTGGCGTCAGCCTTAAATCGGCATTATCTTGTCGCAACAAGGTTCGGTACTCCGCCCTGGAGGTGAACATTCGGTACGGTTCCTCTGTTCCCTTTGTAATTAGATCATCAATCAACACACCGATATAGGCCTCATCTCTTTTCAATATAAACGAGTCCTTTTCATTGCGTTTTAAATGTGCATTGATTCCAGCCATCAAACCCTGCGACGCGGCCTCCTCATAGCCGGTAGTACCGTTTATCTGCCCTGCAAAATAAAGGTTCTCTACCAACTTCGTTTCCAACGTATGTTTTAACTGCGTAGGCGGAAAATAATCGTACTCTATCGCATAGCCCGGTCTAAAAAATTTCACATTCTCAAACCCCTTTACGGATTTCAACGCCTTGTATTGAACATCCTCTGGCAAGGAGGTCGAAAAACCATTCACATACACCTCTACGGTATTCCACCCCTCGGGCTCCACAAACAACTGATGACTGTCCTTGTCAGAAAAACGATTGATTTTGTCCTCAATCGAAGGACAGTATCTCGGTCCCAAACTCTTAATTCTACCATTGAACATTGGGGAACGGTCAAATCCCTCTCTTAACAAATCATGCACCAATGCACTGGTATGGGTCATATGGCAATCTCTTTGCACATCCAACGCCTTTGTTTTTAAATAAGAGAACTTTTCGGGAACATCATCACCAGGTTGCGGAATCATAAGCTCATAGTTCAAGGAACGGCCATCAACCCTCGGGGGTGTTCCCGTTTTCATACGACCACTTTCGAAACCGAAATCCAACAACTGTTCCGTTATTCCTGTCGAGGCCTTCTCCCCGGCACGACCTCCTCCGAGTTGCTTCTCACCTATATGTATAAGACCATTCAAAAAAGTACCGTTGGTTAGCACTACTGCCTTCCCTTTGATTTCGAGTCCCAAGGAGGTTCGAACACCTATCACCTTCCCATTCTTGGTCAATAGCCCGTTCACCATCTCCTGATAAAAATCACAATTCGGAGTATTCTCCAATGCTATCCGCCATTCTTCCGCAAAACGCATTCGATCATTTTGCGCACGCGGACTCCACATGGCCGGGCCCTTGGATTTGTTAAGCATTTTAAACTGAATAGCGGACTTATCCGTAACAATTCCGCTATACCCGCCAAGCGCATCAATCTCTCTTACTATCTGGCCCTTGGCGATTCCGCCCATCGCTGGATTGCATGACATTTGCCCGATGGTTTGCAGATTCATCGTAACCAAAAGTGTCTTAGAACCCATATTAGCAGCTGCGGCCGCGGCCTCTGCACCCGCATGTCCGCCGCCCACAACAATCACGTCATATTCTTCTCCAAACATTCCTTCAATTTAAATAGATCTATTGCGTATTGCCTTGCACAAAGCCTATACCTTTTACGTACCAGGTTCCCTATTGTTCCACGTGGAACAATGACAGGGATTCATTTTCCTTTTTTCGCATCCTACTTTGTTCTTCAATACTCTTATCATTATACCCAAGTAAGTGTAACACTCCGTGCGCCATTACCCTTCTAAGTTCCTCCGCGAAAGCTACCTTATACTCGGCCGAATTTTCCCGCACCCGCTCTATTGAAATAAAAACATCCCCAGCAACACGCATTTCCTCGGTATAATCAAAGGTGATGATATCTGTGAATGTGTCGTGCTGCAAAAACTGCTGATTCATCTCAAGTAAATAAGCGTCGTCACAAAAAATATAATCTAACTGCGATAGTGCGTATCCCTCCGCTTGAATAATCCTAGTAATCCAATCGGAATACTTGATTATATCCTTAAGCTCGAAATCAAGTTCATAATGGAAATCAATCATCTGCCTTGAAATAGTCTTTTACCTTCTCCTTAAAATTGGGCCGCAAAGGTAAGGCTTGTCTATTTAATATCTCCACCTCATTCCGATAATTCTCTAACAAAGCGGGTTTGGTAGTAATAGGATTGGTAAAAGACTTTCTATTGGTACTGCTCTCCCTTTCCGGCTTTTTACCCTGCTTCATAGCTGCATTTTCCAACTTCAATAATTCATACTGAATCGTATTTACCTTTGCCATGGTACGCTGCGTGATACCATTTTCAAGCAAATCGTTTTCGAAATCCTCCATTTGCCTCATCAGTTTCTCTCCCAATTTACGATCACTGTTATTAATCATATCCTGCAATTGCTGTTCCAACTGTTCCCGCAATTGCTGCTGTTGTTTATATATCTCGTATATTTCCTGTAGCTCCGCTTCCGTAGGTTCTCCATCTCCTTGACCTTCCCCGCCGTTCCCTCCTCGACCATTCTTTCCACTTTCACCATCCTTTCCTTCCCCTTCACCGTTCTCTCCTTGTCCATTCTGTCCTTCCCCTGGTTTATTCCCATCTCCCGGTTTCCCTTTACCCTCACCTTCCTTTTCACCCGCACCTTCACTTCCCTCTCCTTCTTCGCCTTCTCCTTTTCCTTGCTGTGGTTTTCCTTTACCGGATTGCCCCATACCTTCCATTTTTTCCTTTAGCCCTTCTTGCTGCTCTATAATATCTGGTAATTGGAAACCCTCTTGACTCTCCCCGGCACCCTGCCCCATTTGCATACTCTGGTTCATATTGTCTAGCAACTTGGCAAGAAAATCCGCTAAACTATTTGATGCGCTTAACACATATTTCTGATAAGAGACTCCTTGATACACCTGACTTTCAGCCAAACTTTCCAAAGACTTGTCAATATTATAATATACCTCGGTAATTTGTTCATTTACGAACTCAGACAACTCTGCCTGCCTCAATGAAAGGGCAAACAAACTATCATCTACGTGCTCGAAGAGTCCCTTTAGTTCTTGCTGTTCTTTTACAATTACGGAAAACTGAGGTATATCTTCTCCTGCATCTTCCAAACGCTCAAAAAGATTTTCTTGTTTAAAAGAAAAGGTAATTAGGTTATCGAGAATTTGCCGCAACATTTCCGCATCCTCCGAAACGGAAGAACCACTCGCGCCCCCAGACGAAGATTGTTGAAGTCCCTGCGCCATTTCCTTCATTTTGTTCGCGGCAGACTTCTGTTTTTGAGCAGCCGTTTTGGCCGATTTTTCTTTCTCTTGCGGTGATGTGGCCTCTTTATGTTTGTTAATTTCCTGCAACGCTTCCTGCTGATCACTTTTTACGGCCTCCTCCTTTTTCTTATCGATCGCTAAATCAAGTGGCTTTTTCAAATCCGCATTGTCTTCCTTTAACTCCTGTAATTCTTTCGAAATCTTTTCAAAATCCGCATTGAGCTTTTCCTGTTCCTCATTAGAGAAATCTTGCTCAGCTTTAATTTGAGAAACATCCTCCTGTTGCTCTGCAAGCTTTTCTAAATCTTTGGCAATCTGCGCCGCCTTTTCAGTAACATAGTACCGCTTGGTCAATTCCAATAACTGTTCCAGACTACGTTGACTATTCTGCTGCTTCTTACCGAGTTCTTCCAACTTTTTGGCAAGTTCCTCTTTATTGATCTTGTCTGCAATCTTATTGAGCTCCTCCAATAACTTCTCATTCTTCCTAGCCTCCTTCTCTTGACGCTCCAGACGTTCCTGTAACAACTTGTTTAACCTATCATCCTTTTCAGATTTCTCAAGGTTACTCTTTAATTGCTTGCTGAATTTTTGCATCAGCGATTCTTGCTGCTGCTGTTTTTTTAAGAAATCTTTGATCTCATTTTGCTCATTAAAATTTAATTGCTGCTTCTCCTTCTGTTCCTTGTTAATCTTTTCTAATGCCTGTTTTTGTTCCTTGAACTTTTCCAACGACTTATCAATATTCCCGATGATAGACTGCTGGGATTCAAGCTCCTTATTCCTCAACTCGTCCTGATCCAATAAATCCAACGAGAATTCCTGTGTTTTGCTTCGCTTGCCCTTGTGAATGGCATCATTATCGATCGCCTCAAAATAAAAACTATAATTTGTTCCTTCATCCAATTGTAAACCGGAAGGAAAGGTATAATAAAACTGATCAACGTTGGTGTTCGGTTTGCTAATCGCAACTACTTGCCTCTCCGTTTCATTTGAATTCGGGTAACAGACCAACCGAATACTACTCAACCTATAATCGTCACTTGCCTCGCCCACGTAATAAGCAATATTTGGATTCAATGAATCGAGCACTTGTTTCACTTGTATTTTGGGATACGCATCCTTTATAATTTTAAACCTATACGACAATTTTTCATACTCCCTAACATTGCTATTTGAAGTTATGAGCTCATAGTCGAAATCCTCATAAAACCGTTTGGAATAATTAAACAGGTCACTTTCTTTTTCGAAGGCAATTATGGTATCTACTACACGAAGTTGAATGGTTTCGGTATCCCTTCCTTTTATCTGCCAAGTTGCCCTTGTCCCTTCAGGGAAAGTAGCATTCCCTGTACCGCTTAAAACCTCAAAGTTACGACCGGTATATTTAGGGAAATCCAAGCGAACCGTAAAATCTTGTATAGCGGGTGTTTTCAACACTTGAAGCCGGTATTCCCTAGACTGAACACCATTCGCACTAAAGTAAAACCGACTTTCTTTCAAAGGCGGTGAAAAGGTGTAATGGTACGTTCCTTTTTGATCTTGCAACAATGACTCTTTTCCATCAATTGTAATAAACACGGCATCTGGCTTGAGTTTTCCAACGGTAACGAGTTTAATCGTATACGATTCTGTGTCTAAAACTTTCAGCTCGTTGTTCAATACTTCGAACCGAAAAGGCGCTGGTGGCTCATAGGCCAGGTCGTAATTTACAACACGCTCGGCAGATCCGAAAAAAGAACCCAATTCTCCCGTTACCCAAATGACACAAAACAGCAAAAGAGGCACCAACAAATACTTCGCATATTTTATATTTTCCCCATAGTCAACCGCCTGGGAAAAAGGGATCGTATCGAGCCGTTCCGAACGTTGTTCAATACTTGCCAGCAGCAATTCAGACCTATCGGTATCTTCCGCCAAATCCAACAGATTGTACAGCTTGTCATCTACCTCGGAAAAATGTTTGCCGATCAGCAAAGATGCTTGCTTATTGCTAATACCAGCACGCACTTTAAACAGGTAGAACAACGGTATTGCTATATACCGATACAGCAAGAACACTTCAATAGCCAAAAAAATAAGTAGTAAAAACAAACGTCCGCTTGAACCCAACCAGAGGAAATATTCAATCCCCATAAGACCTAA
>CALIIC010000165.1 GCA_938020445.1 uncultured Flavobacteriaceae bacterium
ACGCACTTTAAACAGGTAGAACAACGGTATTGCTATATACCGATACAGCAAGAACACTTCAATAGCCAAAAAAATAAGTAGTAAAAACAAACGTCCGCTTGAACCCAACCAGAGGAAATATTCAATCCCCATAAGACCTAAAAAGAAAAGCAATCCAAGTACTGCAAATAGCAAAACCCCTTTGATCAGCATTTTGGTATAGTACCGTTTGGTAAAAACCTTGAGTTTATCGAGTATGTTGTGATAACTGTTCAAATTCATTTATATTTAATACCAAGATACTTGATATCATAAATTTAAGTATCAATAAATTGTTAAAAGGTTCACGATGAAAGATTTAAAGTACCTCGCCGCCCTTACACTACCCGTATCTGCCCTAATTAGTATTTATTTCAAAGGTGGGCTAAGCTATTTTACGGCATTCTACGCCTTTGTAATGATTCCTGTTCTGGAACTGCTATTACCCCATGATACCAGCAACTATGAAGGGGAAGAACGCGAAGAAAAAAAGAAAAGCAAATTATTCGATTGGATGCTCTACCTAAACATTCCCATTGTATTCGGGCTTGTTATATATACCCTTTGGGATATTACCCACACCACTTATGCTACCTATGAAATTGTGGGCTTGATTTTTTCCATCGGCATTGTTTTGGGTACGAACGGCATCAACGTAGCTCACGAACTGGGGCACCGACAAAATTCATTCGAACGACATCTTGGGAAATTGTTACTGCTTCCTTCCCACTATATGCACTTTTATATTGAACATAATTTTGGACATCACGCAAACGCTGCAACAAAGGAAGATCCTGCTACCGCTCAATACAATCAATCGGTATATTCCTTTTGGTTTACTTCGGTTATTCGTCAATATATCAGCGCATGGAAGTTACAGGCTAAACTTTTAAAAGGAGCTGATTTGCCATTTCTTTCCATTAAGAACGATATGTTATGGTACACGATCTTTCAATCGTTCTACTTGGCACTAGTATATTTCTTCTTCGCGGAAATCGGCCTTATTTTCGCTATCGGAGCGGGCATTACGGGCTTTTTAATGCTCGAGACCGTCAATTATATTGAACATTATGGCCTTTCAAGGCAAAAAATGGCCTCCGGCAGATACGAGCGGGTTAGAGAAGTACATTCCTGGAACAGTAATCATGTCATGGGTAGAATAGTGCTGTACGAGCTTACCCGACATAGTGACCACCACTATAAATCATCCAAAAAATACCAAATACTGGACTATCATGACATTTCTCCGCAGATGCCATACGGCTATCCTACCTCTATGGTACTGTCGTTACTCCCGCCTCTATGGTTCAGACTTATGAATCCCAGAATACCCACAAACATGAAACCTCCCATAGATTCGAATACCAACGGGGGTATTCTAAGTAGGGCATAGTCCATACCTCTTGAACGCCCCAAATTCAAGGTGATAAGACTGCATACGCAGGACTTCTTTTTTGTAACTTTGCCGCTCAATTTATTCGTATGAGCCACAAAGTAAGAGTACGTTTTGCTCCAAGTCCCACAGGACCCCTTCATATTGGAGGTGTTCGCACTGCCCTATTCAACTATCTGTTTGCTAAGAAACATGGAGGGGATTTTGTGTTGCGAATCGAAGATACCGATCAGAATAGGTATGTTAAAGGTGCAGAACAATACATTGTAGACGCTCTTAATTGGTGTGGCATTCCCTTCGATGAAGGTCCCGGAAAAGAAGGTGCTTTTGGCCCTTATCGGCAGAGCGAACGCAAACACCTATACAAACAATACGCCGAGGAGCTTATTCAAAAAGGGAAGGCATACTACGCCTTTGACACTTCGGAGAAGCTGGCCTTTCACCGTCAAGATCACGAAGCGAAGGGAAAAACCTTTATCTACAACTGGCACAATCGCTTAAAACTAGATAACTCACTAGCGCTCTCCGAAGCCGAGGTCAAAACCCGCCTAGAAAATGGGGCGGACTATGTAGTTCGTTTTTATACACCCCAAGACCAAAAACTAGACCTCAAAGATGAAATTCGAGGTGCCATCGAAATTGATACCAACGTCTTGGATGATAAAGTACTTTTTAAAAGTGATGGTATGCCCACCTATCATTTAGCCAATATCGTTGATGATCATTTGATGCAGATCACCCATGTAATACGTGGGGAGGAATGGTTGCCTTCTTTGGCCCTTCATCAACAACTCTACGATGCATTTGGTTGGAACGCTCCTACCTTTGCCCATTTACCGCTTATTATGAAACCAGTGGGAAAGGGCAAATTAAGCAAGCGCGATGGTGCGAAAATGGGCTTTCCTGTTTTTCCGCTTTCCTGGGCAGAATCGATTGGTTATAAAGAAGCTGGTTATTTCCCGGAGGCCGTCGTCAACTTTTTGGCCCTCCTTGGCTGGAATCCCGGAACGGAGCAAGAGCTCTTTTCATTAGACCAATTGACAAGTTCGTTTTCCTTAGATCGGGTGAACAAATCGGGTGCGCGCTTTGATCCCGATAAAACCAAATGGTACAACCAATATTATTTGCAAGAAAAAGATGTTTCGGAACTTGCCGAACATTTTGCACCCATCCTTGCGGAAAAAGCCATAGAAGCAGATAGAAGTAGCCTTTCTTATATTCAGCAGGTCGTTCGCCTCATTAAAGAACGAGCTACTTTTGTAAGCGATTTCTGGGGACTTTCGGATTACTTTTTCGTAGCACCAGAGCACTATGCAGAAAAGGGGGTTAAAAAACAGTGGAAAGAAGGGACTCCCGAAATTATGGGCCAACTGGTATCCCTACTTCAAAAAACCGCAAATTTCGACTCGGAACCCTTAGAGGTGGCGGTAAAACTATGGATCAATGATCAAGAGCTTTCTTTTGGAAAGGTCATGCCTCCCCTTCGATTAGTACTTGTAGGGGATATGAAGGGTCCTCACATCTTTGATATTATGCATTTGTTGGGCAAAGATGAGAGTATACGTAGGATCGAAAGGGCCATTGCAAAGCTTGGCTAAGGTATAAATAGATCTCTTTTATACTGTTCTTCCTAGCTTTCCTATTTCAATAGTTGGCCATTTCTGTAACAATTCGATCAAAAAGACTACTGATATAAGACGAGTTTTGTAAATTCAATCCATTAACTTAAAAAATCAACACCATGGGCTTTAATCTATTCTTAATACCGATTGTTTTTTTCGGTGTGATCATTTTATTATCATCCTTCTTTATAGTCAAACAGCAAACTGCGGTCATCATTGAACGGTTTGGTAAATTTCAAAGTATTCGGCACTCGGGCCTTCAAATGAAAATTCCCTTAGTAGATCGGGTAGCCGCTCGAATGGGCCTTAAAATTCAACAGTTGGATGTCATTGTGGAAACAAAGACCTTAGACGATGTTTTTGTAAAATTGAAAGTGTCTGTACAGTATGTCGTCATCAAAGAAAAGGTGTACGAAGCGTTTTACAAACTGGAATATCCGCACGACCAAATAACCTCGTACGTTTTTGATGTGGTCCGAGCAGAAGTTCCCAAAATGAAACTGGACGACGTTTTTGTCAAAAAAGACGACATTGCGATTGCTGTAAAGTCAGAATTGCAAGAGGCTATGCTCGACTATGGCTATGATATCATAAAAACGCTGGTAACCGATATTGATCCTGATGCCCAGGTAAAAGAAGCCATGAACCGTATCAACGCCTCGGAGCGCGAAAAAATTGCCGCGCAGTTCGAGGGAGATGCCGCCCGTATCCTCATAGTGGAAAAAGCAAAGGCAGAAGCCGAGAGCAAACGTCTGCAGGGACAAGGTATTGCGGATCAACGTAGGGAGATTGCAAGAGGTCTTGAAGAATCAGTAGAAGTTTTAAACAAGGTAGGCATCAATTCCCAAGAAGCTTCTGCATTGATCGTTGTTACTCAGCACTATGACACCTTACAATCAATAGGAGAGGAAACGAACACCAATTTGATCCTGTTGCCGAATTCGCCACAAGCAGGTAGCGACATGTTAAACAATATGGTCGCATCTTTCACCGCCAGCAATATGATCGGTGAGTCGATGAAAAAAACCAACGTGAAGAAAGAGGAATAATTTTCTTTTCAGTGTACTTAAAAAACCCTTTGTTTTTTGAACAAAGGGTTTTTCTATTTCTTCTAAAAACTCGATTCAAAATCTATTCCCTTGCCGCCCGCGCTCCTTTCGGACCAAATTAGGCATCAACGTACTCAAAACTTCACCTTAAGCCCTTCCAAACATTGTTTACTACCGAAAGGTATAAACACTAAGGCTAAAAAAGAAACCTGCTTAAAAGCTTTTAAAATAGTGCTATTTAAATAGTAAATACCAATCGATATATTAAAGTTGATAAGAAAATCCTATGTTAGTCCTTTTGTGTGATTTTGGCCCAGGTGTCTCTTAAACCAACCGTTTTATTAAAAACAATTTTCTCAGCTGTTGAATCAGGATCTACACAGAAATACCCGAGGCGTTGAAATTGCACCCGATCCTCAATTTGCGCATCTTTAAGACTTGGTTCCAAATAACCGGTAATCACCTCAAGCGACTCAGGGTTCACAAAATCCATAAAATCTTTATCCTTATGCGTGTCCGGACTCTCATCCGTAAACAAGCGATCATACAAACGTACTTCCGCTTTCAAAGCATGCGCAATCGAAACCCAATGCAACGTGCCTTTTACTTTTCGTAGACTTTCCTCGGAACCACTTCCACTTTTACTTTTCGGATCATACGTACATTGAACCTCTATAATATTCCCATTGGTATCTTTTGTACAGCTCTCAGCCCTAATAATATAGCCATTCTTAAGCCGTACTTCCCCACCCAATTTTAATCGAAAGAATTTTCGGTTTGCCTCTTCCTTAAAATCCTCTTTTTCAATATACAATTCCCTCGAAAAAGGAACCTTTCGAGATCCAGCATTTTCATCCCCTGGGTTGTTTTCAGCCTCTAACCATTCTTCTTCTCCTTCAGGATAGTTCGTTAACACTACCTTCAAAGGGTTCAAAACGCCCATTACCCTCGGCGCAATCTTATTTAAATGATCTCTTACGTGAAACTCTAACAACGAAACATCGATCAAATTCTCTCGTTTGGCAATCCCAATGGTATCCGCAAAATTACGAATGGATTCGGGCGTATATCCTCTTCTTCTCAAGCCAGAGATCGTCGGCATCCTTGGATCATCCCAAGAAGAAACCACCCCGCTTTCAACGAGTTTTGCCAGTTTTCGTTTGCTTACCACCGTATGGCTCAAATTTCTACGTGCAAATTCCCGTTGTTTTGGTCGCATCCTATTTTCCTCATACACTTGATCCAAAAACCAGTTGTACAATTCCCTGTGCATGGCAAATTCAAGCGTACAAAACGAGTGGGATACCTGCTCTATATAATCGCTCTCACCGTGCGTCCAGTCGTACATAGGATAAATACACCAATCGGTATTTGTTCTGTGATGCGCCTTGTGAAGAATACGGTACATAATAGGATCTCGCATCAACATATTCGAAGAGGTCATATCAATTTTAGCGCGCAGTACATGTGTTCCTTCTTCAAACTTCCCTGCCTTCATCTCCTCAAACAGTTTGAGATTTTCATCTACAGAGCGATTTCGAAACGGACTCTCGGTACCTGCTTCGGTAGGTGTGCCTTTTTGATCCGCCATCTCCTCAGAACTTTGGCTATCTATATAGGCCTTACCCCCTTTGATAAGCAATACCGCCCAATCGTAGAGCTGGTCGAAGTAATCCGACGCATACCGTTCGGTATCCCAGCTGAAACCCAGCCATTCCACATCGCGCTTGATCGCATCTACAAACTCCTGTTCTTCTTTGGCAGGGTTGGTATCGTCAAAACGTAAATTAACGGGGGCTCCATATTTTAATCCAAGCCCAAAATTAAGGCATATGGAACTCGCATGCCCTATGTGCAAATAGCCATTGGGCTCAGGAGGAAACCGAAACCGCAACTGAGCCTTTTCATAGCCTGTTTGTAGGTCTTCCTCAATGATATGTTCTAAAAAATTCAAAGACGCGCGTTCTTCGCTCATGTGCTGCTTTTTTAAACCTACAAAAGTAGCAAAAAACCCCTAATTGGGCCTCTAAAAAAGCCCGCCCCATACAAATAACTGCATTTCACAACAACTTTGTTCCTTGATACAACATTAAATTCCCTACGAGGTAATTATCATCCATATTTGTTGTTGAATACTGTATAGCTGTAAAGCAATGGCCCATTAACCCAATTTTTGATGCTATTGTTAACAACGACATACATGTTTTATCCGGTCCCAAGTCTGATAGAACGAGTAGTCATTAAAACTACAACTACTTATGAAAACAAAACGACTTATCCCCCAATGCCTTTTTGCGCTAGCCTTTTTGTTATTTGGTGCGGTAGAATCCAACGCCCAAATACTCATTGACGCTCCCGAGCCTGCCCCCAACCCAAACTTTGGCGGTGGCGCCTGGACTCAAATCTGTGCCGGTGACAACGGCGGGTTTAACCAATACTTTGTAACTGCAGATGTAACGGGCACTCCAAATAGTGGAAACGAATTTATCCTTGAGCTTTCAGATGAAACCGGAGACTTTACCAGTCCGGTAGAACTAGCTCGGGAAACAAGTCTAGATGTGGTTACAAATACTGGTATCGAGTTTGCAATCCCTACAGATACTCGAGGAGCGGGTTACAAACTAAGGGTTCGCAGTACCGACCCTGTCAGAGAGGGTACTGAATCTGCCTCATTTAATATGTACTACCAAGGACATGTAACGAGCTTTAATGTAAGCCCTAACGGAGATGGTACCACCGGTGACGTGAACAGTTCGGTTCCCGTAACCTTAGTGGTTGACAATGTTCCCAACGCGGCAAGTTACCAATACCAATGGTACCGTAGTGGTACCCCACTACCCGATACGGGGCCATCTATTCTTGCAGATCAAGATGGCATATACCAAGCGTATATTGATTACGGTGTATGTACCGGTAGTAGTAATGCCTTTTCAAATAGTGTATCCTTTGATATTTGTACCGGAGGTTCTGGCGTATCCATCGCCACTCCGTCGAAAACGGCCTTATGCCCTCCTTCTGATACGGAGACCTTACAAGTAGCTACTCCCGACCCCACCTGGACCTTTCAATGGTATAAGGATGGCAACATGATTGCCGGAGCTTCCGCTAACAGTTATACAGTGGATGCGTCAACCGCAGGATTCGAAGGAGATTATGAAGTTGAAATATCGGCGCCCACGATTTGTACCGAACGGTCTGCCGCTGTCACGATTACCAATGCATCCGGTTTTACCGTTACCCGAGACAACCCGGCCAACGTGGTCGTTTTACCTTCACAACCAGAAACTTTAAGCGTTAGCACTTCTGCCATTTCTCCTACCTACCAATGGTATAGAAACGGGGGTATCGTGAGTGGTGCAACCAACAGTACGCTAGACATTACACAAGAAGGAACCTACTACGTTTCCGTTACCCAAAATGGGGGTGCTTGTTCGTCGAGCATCGATTCTGAAACTACGGTAGCGGTCGTACCTGCATCCTTTGAAGTTGTCGTGGGGTACCAAGGAACGTATACCTCATGCGTAAGTACGAGTATTGTTCTTGAAGTGCAAACCATCAACGCCATTGACGGTGGCGGAAACACAACCGATGTGACTGCCTCATTGGTAGATTCATTCAATTACCAATGGCAAAGAGATGGGGGCAATGTGGGCGGAGCTACTGCCAAAACCATCAGCCTTACCAGTACAACCGAAAACGGTTCTTATAGTGTAGATGCTGTTTTGAATACGTATAATGAAAGTTCTAACAGCCTTCCGGTACAACTATTAACAAACGAAACCTTGACCATTAACAGTACCAGTACCGTTTATTGTAGTAGTTCCGATACCATCACTATGGCCACCACCACCGATTTAAGTTCTGAATCGTTTTCTTGGGAGCGTGATGGGGTTTCTGTAAATACTTCCGACGCCGCGCTCACTGTTACCGAAGCTGGTACCTACCGTTTGGTAGTAGATAAAAACGGATGTGACCTCATTTCAAACGAAATAGCCATTACACCTTTAGATCCAAACCTTATACAATTAGATGTTGACGGAGAAGTTGTTTTTCCTGAAGGAAGCTCAAAAACCGTCACAGCAAGTGGAGGAACTGCATATCAGTGGTTCGATGCCAACAACAACCTTATGAGCAATGGCAACTCAATGACCTTTACCGAAGAGGGTGAATTCATCTTAATCGCCAACATAGATAACTGTGAAATTACAAGACAATTAACGGCAGTGTATCTTGATCTGTTCAATATCCCAAATGTAATTACCCCCAATGGCGATGGCGCCAATGATCAGTGGTTAATTC
>CALIIC010000166.1 GCA_938020445.1 uncultured Flavobacteriaceae bacterium
CTGAAGATACGAATAATATCTTTTTGCCATTCATAAAAGCTGTGTTTCGTTAACGCTGTAAACAGAATTGCAAAACTACAAAAATTATGTAGATTAGCCGTATTTGTAGTAAGTTTGCTGCCATTTAAAAGAGATTTATGCCGCTTATCGAGACCGAAAACGAGTTAAGAACACATTTATCATCGATTCTTGAAAACAAGGTTCTCGGTTTGGTCCCTACCATGGGGGCCTTACATAAAGGACATGCATCCCTAATAAAAAAGGCGGTTTCTGAAAATGATTTCGTAGTGGTCACCATATTTGTGAACCCTACCCAGTTTGATAACCAAGAGGATCTTAAAAAATATCCTAAAACACTGGAAGCAGATCAGAAGCTTATTCATGCAATATCTGATGCAATACTAATTTTCGCTCCTTCAGTGGGCGAAATGTACCGAAATGAAGTACAATCAAAAGTGTATGATTTTGGTGGATTGGAAAATGTTATGGAAGGTGCTTTTCGCGACGGACACTTTGATGGAGTAGGTACCATTGTCTCTACTCTACTGAAAATGGTACAGCCAACGAATGCTTATTTCGGAGAAAAAGACTTTCAACAACTTCAAATAATTAGAAAACTCGTTGAAATTGAAAAATTAGACGTAACCATTGTGGGCTGCCCAATTGTCAGGGAAGCAAATGGCCTGGCGATGAGCTCAAGAAACGAACGTTTACCAAAGGCCCTGCGGCAAGAAGCCTCCTTTATATATGATACGCTGGTTGCTGCCAAACAAAAATTTGGCACGAAAAGTGCTAATGATATAGAGGATTGGGTTACAGAACAGTTTGAAAAGCACCCTGATCTTCGACTGGAATATATGATCATTACAGACGTTGATCGATTGCTCCCGGTTACTAAAAAACAACAAAACAAAAAATATAGGGCGTTTATTGCCGTTTATGCCAACGAAGTACGTCTCATAGACAACATCGCTCTAAATTAATGAACCTAGAACTATGCAAATTCAAGTAGTAAAATCAAAAATACATCGCGTAAAGGTGACCGGTGCCGACCTTAATTATATCGGAAGCATTACCATAGACGAAGATTTGATGGATGCCGCCAATTTAGTACAGGGTGAAAAAATACAGATTGTAAACAATAACAATGGCGAACGTCTTGAAACCTATGCTATCCCCGGACCAAGAGGTAGTGGGGAAATTACGCTAAACGGTGCAGCCGCCCGTAAAGTGGCAGTCGGGGACATCCTTATCCTCATCGCCTACGCTTGGATGCCTATGGAAGACGCCAAAAAGTTCAACCCAGCTCTCGTATTTCCAAATGAAGCCGACAATTTGTTGCGGTAGTCTTTTTTAGATATATTCTCCCTTTTTCTGACCTTTTTGATAAGAACTTGGTTAAATTCGAACTACAGAAACCTCTATTAACCATATTTTTTTGACCGATTCATTAAAAAAAACCCTTAAAACAATCATACCTATTGCACTGGGAGTCTTCTTGGTTTGGTATTGGTACTCTAGAACTTCTCCCACAGATCGCGATCAGATTCTTTTTTACATCAAAAATGCCGACCTGTTTTGGGTAAGTATTTCTATTTTTCTAGGGATTTTAGGCCATATTTCCCGCGCAATTCGTTGGAGCTATCTTTTAGAACCTCTGGGTTATAAACCCCGGTTGCGAAACAATATCTTTATTATTCTAATGGCATATTTTGCCAACCTTGGTATTCCTAGAACGGGTGAGTTTCTTAGGGCAACGGCCTTGGCAACCTATGAAAAAGTACCTTTCGAAAAAGGGTTCGGCACCATCGTTACCGAACGCGTGGTAGATGTGTTCATGCTACTACTGGTCGTAACGGTCACATTGCTTTTGCAGACCAATGTGATACTCGATTTTTTCCAGGAAAAAGGCTTTGATTTTCAGAACATTCTATTGTTAATGGCGGCCGGACTTATTACATTGCTTATCTTTTTTGTTTTTATCAAAAAATCAAAACATCCGTTTGCTTTAAAAATAAAAGGCTTCGTTACGGGGCTTTTAGATGGTGTTCTTAGTATTTTTAAAATGAAGAATAAATGGGCTTTTGTATTTCATACACTCTTTATTTGGGGCTGCTACATAGGAATGCTATGGGTCATTAAATATACCGTGCCCGATACGATACACCTTTCTTTAAGCGAGCTCATGGTCGCCTTTGTGGCAGGGGCTTTTGCGATGGCGACCACGAACGGCGGCGTAGGCCTCTATCCCATAGCGGTAAGCAAGGCATTGGCCATTTTTGGAATCGCCTCAGTATCGGGAGATGCCTTCGGTTGGATAATGTGGATTGCACAAACACTTATGATCGTGGTTTTTGGTGCAATATCTTTTCTGTTGTTACCGTTATTGAACAAAGACAAATAACCGTCTTTGCAAACCAAACAGTCTACCATGAAGCGTATTATCTTCGTCTTTGCCCTTATTTTCAGCTATGGGCTAAGCGCACAAGTCACTCAAGAAATATTCGAATCTTTTAAACTTCAAGAACGTAGGGATGTCCTATATTATATTCCCGAAGACTACGACGAAGAAAAAAAATACCCGTTGGTTATTGTACTAGATGCCGAGTATTTGTACGAACAGGTAGTTGCCAACGCCAAGTTTTACAGTAAATTTCATGGAATGCCCGAGATGATCGTGGTGGGTATCAATCAAAATCAAAATAGTGTTCGATTGGATGATTGCGCCTTCGAGGAAGACAGCGGCCTCCCTTCCGAAAAGGGAAAACAGTTTTTCGAATTCCTTGGAATGGAGCTCATCCCTTACCTAGATTTAAACTACAATACCGCACCATTCAAAATGATAGTAGGGTATGATATCACTGCGAATTTTGCCAACTATTGGCTCTATAAGGAAAATTCCTTGTTCAATGCCTATGTTAGCATCTCCCCTACTTTGGCCCCTGGCATGGAAAGTAATGTTCCCGCCCGACTGGGAGATCACAACAAAAAAATCTTCTACCAGTTGATTATGGAAGATGAAAAAAATAAGTACACGAAAAGAATTAAAGAAATGGACAAGGCCATCAAGGCCGTTGAAAAAGAAAGCCTCTATTACTACTATGATGAATACGCCGGTGCGGACCATATTTCAATAGCTGCATATGGTATAGGTAGGGCCTTTGATAATATTTTCGGAATGTTCAAACCTATTAGCCCCAAAGAATATAAAGAGCAAATACTTACTTCGGAAGAGCCTGTTTTTCAATATTTACAGAATAAGTACGAAAGTATCCAAGATTTGTTCGGGCTTCAAAAGCCAGTCGAATTGAACGATATTATGGCAATCTATGCCGGTATCCGGAAAAAAGAGGATTACGAATCGTTGAAGCCATTATCAGATCTTTGTAAAACAGAATTTATGGGCACTATGCTCGGGTTCTATTTTGAAGGAGAGTACTACGAGCAAATGGGCGAACCTAAAAAAGCCTTGAAAACTTTTGAAAAAGCCTTTGGAATGGATGAAATCGATTTCCTCACCAAAGAAATGGCCTTGGAAAAAATCGATGCCTTGAAAGCCGATTTTGGGTTCTAAACCCTTCCTTACTCTTATTTAAAGAAAAACAAGGTCAATCCCCCTCTTATTTTGGGGAGTACTTTTAACCTATTTTGCATTTAAAAGTTACTTTGTAGTCTGGTAGAATAACATAGTAGGTGCATTCACCATGGTAGCTTTCGCATATGCTATAATCAAATATAGGAATACCAAGACAGCGTAACAGGCTTTTTAAATGGTTGCAGAACTGTAAAAGGAGTAACTATCCGTCTCAAAGTTTTATCTTCGCCAAAACCTTTTTTTCCAAGGCATGGCCAAAACCAAAACTACTTTTTTTTGTCAAAATTGCGGTACCCAATATGCTAAATGGGTCGGACAATGCTCCGCGTGTAAAGAATGGAACACCGTGGTAGAGGAATTGGTGCAAAAACCTGAAAAAACCGCTTGGAAAGCGAGTTCGTCCGTAGCCAGGAAAAAAGCCAAACCCATTCTTGTAAAGGAAATAAATATTGAAAGGGAGGTACGCTTAGACACCTTTGACCTCGAGTTCAACCGCGTATTGGGAGGTGGTATCGTTCCCGGTTCTTTGGTCCTCCTTGGTGGGGAGCCAGGTGTTGGCAAAAGTACTTTGTTATTACAAATCGCTTTAAAACTTCCTTATAAGACCTTATATGTTTCGGGAGAGGAAAGTCAAAAACAGATCAAAATGCGGGCAGATCGCATACGGCCCAATAGCGAAACCTGTTTGATTTTGACCGAAACCAAAACCCAGAACATCTTTCAACAAATAGAGGCGACCGAGCCCGATATCGTGGTTATCGACTCTATACAGACCTTACATTCTGACTATATTGAATCGGCAGCGGGAAGCATTTCCCAAATTCGGGAATGTACGGCCGAGCTTATAAAGTTTGCCAAGGAAACCAATACCCCTGTAATTCTAATAGGCCATATTACAAAAGACGGCTCCATAGCCGGTCCTAAAATTTTAGAACATATGGTCGATACCGTATTGCAATTCGAGGGGGATCGTAATTATGTATATCGTATTCTACGTTCTTTAAAAAATCGTTTTGGATCTACTGCCGAATTGGGCATCTATGAAATGCAGAGTGGCGGTTTACGACAAGTAAACAACCCATCTGAAATTCTCATATCAAAAAATGACGAAGGGCTTAGCGGTACGGCTATTGCTTCGACCGTGGAAGGGATGCGCCCTTTAATGATTGAAATACAGGCATTGGTGAGTACAGCCGTTTACGGTACTCCGCAACGTTCAACAACAGGCTACAATGCCAAGCGATTGAATATGCTTTTGGCGGTCCTTGAAAAAAGAGCTGGCTTTAAATTGGGTGCAAAAGACGTTTTTCTTAATATCACGGGAGGCATCTCTGTAGACGATCCGGCTATTGATCTCGCCGTCATTGCCGCCATTCTTTCAAGCAATGAAGATATCCCTATCGCAAAAGGGGTCTGTTTTGCAGCTGAAGTAGGTTTGGCGGGTGAAATTCGACCCGTACAACGGGTTGAACAGCGCATTTCTGAAGCCGAAAAATTAGGCTTTACTACTATTTACGTTTCCAAAAACAACAAAATAGGACTAAAAAACACCAAAATTCAAGTGCAATTAGCTACTAGGATCGAGGATGTAGTAAGCGGATTGTTTGGATAAATTACGGTGCCGGATTTGGTATCTCGTTATGTATAGCTTCGATTTTTTGCAATATTTCCTCGGTTAAAACCACATCGATACTTGCGATATTTTCCTGCAACTGTTTCATGGAGGTAGCCCCGATAATATTGCTTGTCAAGAAAGGGCGGGTGTTTACAAAGGCAAGCGACATTTGGGTCAAAGAAAGATCGTTCGCCTGTGCTAATTCGTAGTACTTTTGAGTTGCTGCAACGGCTGTTTCGCCGCTGTATCTACTATAGTTCGGAAAAAGGGTTATGCGTGCGTTATCTGGTTTTCTATCCCCTAAATACTTTCCGCTCAAAACA
Organism: uncultured Flavobacteriaceae bacterium; assembly: GCA_938020445.1. GTDB lineage: Bacteria > Bacteroidota > Bacteroidia > Flavobacteriales > Flavobacteriaceae > Pelagihabitans. The sequence continues at coordinate 5,534 of CALIIC010000166.1, forward strand.
CCAAAACCCAAAGGAGAATAGGCAAGCAATCCTATTTTCTCACGATGGGAAACCTCTGCGTTTCCTACCTCAAAAAGTCGGTTTAAAAGTGAATAAGGGTTTTGAATGGTACTCATTCGCGGCAAGCTTGCATGCACCTTACTTTCTTCTAAATAGCGCATGGTGCCCCAAGGCGTTTCGTTCGACAAACCCACCTGACGTATCTTTCCTTCACGAATCAGATCACGCAAGGTCTCCAAAACCTGATGTATATTATCTTCCCAATAATCCGTAGCACTGGGAGTATATCCTCGCTGTCCAAAATAGTTCGTATTCCTGTCGGGCCAATGCAATTGATACAGGTCTATATAATCGGTTTGAAGCCGCTCCAAACTACCCTCAACGGCTGTAATTATTGATTCCCTTGTAAAGCCGGTGGTTCGAATGAATTTTGTGAATTCGGCTCTTCCAGCAATTTTGGAGCCTAGGATCACTTTATCACGATTGCCCGTTTTTTTAAACCAAGTACCAATAATTTTCTCGGTTTCAGCGTACCTATCCGGGTGGGCGGGTACGGGGTACAACTCAGCTGTGTCGAAAAAGTTAACTCCTTGGTCTAGGGCATAATCCATTTGTTCATGCCCTTCTGCCTCAGAATTTTGCTTTCCCCAGGTCATTGTTCCCAAACAAATCTTACTTACATCAATATCGGTATGTGGTAGTTTTGTGTACTTCATTTGTTCAATAAGAAGATTAAATACGAACTTCAAATTTAAGAATAATAGGTGGTTTCCCACAAGAAGTTGGCAACGATACCTAAATTCCTAAAAAACAGGATTTTATCGAATTTTGAATCCGTTCAACGGCGTTTTTTAGCCATCTCGCCGCTCTGATATAGCTTTGTTTTCGATAAACTACGTTTAATTTTAACAATTTAATACTAAAGCCCTTTAAAAAACGTTAGTTTATAACTTTCTGCGTGAATTTTTCCCCAAAGGATTTATGCGGACAGTACCATACTAAATAACTAAAAGCCTACTTATGACCTTTTCAAAGGAATCCTTGCGCTTCAAAAAAGCGGCGACGCTTTTTCTCTTGGCCCTGACCGTAACTTCCCTTTTTGGATACGTTATCCCATTGGCATTCACCACTTCTGAAGAAGAACCTAAAGAGACCCTGACGACTGTTTTACCTGGTATCCACCCTTTGGATGGAATTTCAGATGGTACTGTTATTTGTGGTAACGACGGTAGTACACTGCATGAGATTTATTTGTGTGGGGCCAGTGACGAACGTTTGTTGAATACGAACATTTCCAATCTAAAACAAATAGTATGGGCACGCTTACAAGAAGGAAGTTGTACAGCTGCGGCCACTAATTGTGCCAATACGGCCCCGAGTTGTGTTTGGAACCAAGTCGGCACCAACACCCAATACAATGTTGTGGAAGGTGGCGAGTATCGCATTGTCGTACAATACAATGATAATACTTCAGAGCGTTTCTTTTTTAATGTGTATGAAAACGGATTAAACCCAACCTCGGTAATCTCCAATATCGATTGTGGCGCTCCTGGTTCTATAACCATAAACAACGTTCCCTCTAACTATGAGTTCAGCATTAACAATGGAGGATCTTGGCAGGCTTCCAACGTCTTTTCCATTACTTCTGTTAATTCCTATGATATTCGTATCCGTAGAACCGACGGAAACGAAGGGTGTACTTTTGAACTGAATGACCTCTTGGTAAACAACAATAGCATAGATGCTTCTGCGACCGTACTTCCTATTACTTGTAATACCTCCAAAGGGGGAATAGAAGTGGCTATTAACAATGCTTCCTCGAGCTATATTTACAAGCTTAGCCTTGGAGGAAGTCTTGTAAGCTCTTCAGGACCTGTGACAGCCGCTACCCATACCTTTGCAGATTTAGATGCGGGAGTTTATGATATTGAAATTACGTTGGCAGGTGCTTCCACTTGTACCTGGAACGGTTCCGCTACCGTTGCGAATTTCCAAAATATTCAACCAATAGTAGTGGTTACCAAAAATATAGATTGTTCTGATGGGATTATCACGGTCACCCAATCGGGCGGTACTGCCCCTTACCAATACAGCACTGACGGTGGCACCAATTACACTCCTTTCGATAGTGGAAATCAAACGACGATCGTAGCAAGTTCTGCAGGTTCGTATACAGTGACCGTAAAAGATGCCAACGATTGTGAAGTAAGCGCCAATGCCGTTAATGTCATTGCCGAACCCGAAATTACGTACACTGTAAACCCAAGAGATATAAGTTGTAATGGTACTGACGACGGTAGTGTAACAGTAGATGTTACCAACACCCAAGGCTATTCTATTACCTATAGCATTGATGGTGGAGGCAATTTTCAGACTTCGAACGTATTCAGTAATCTGGCATCAGGAAGTTACACGGTTATTATCAGAAAAGAAAAAGCCGGCGGATCCTGCGATATTACCGCTAGTTCGGTGGATGTAAATCCAAGTCCGGCCTTTACGGCAAGCGCGGCCGTTACACAAGAAATTGATTGTACTACCGGATCTGCAACCCTTTCGGGAACTGTAACCACTGGTGGTACTGCACCCTTTCAATATAGTTTAAATGGCGTAGATTTTCAAGCTGCCTCTGACTTTACGGGATTGGGAGCAGGAAACTATACCATTACGGTAAAAGATGCCAACAACTGTATTGCTACTGCAGCCCAAACCGTTGCTGCGGGATCCAACCCTTCCAATATTACTTTTACGAAGAGCAATATTGATTGTGCAACCGGCGAAGCAGATGTTCAATTGACAGTAGACGGTGGAGCAGCTCCCTTTACATATAGCATAACGGCCCCGACTAGTTTCACTGCTCCGGGCGATACTTTTAATGCCTTAACGCCCGGCACCTACACTTTTGAGGTAACCGCCAATGATGGTTGTAAAATAGTACGCACCTATACCTTAGGAAATGCTACAAGTTTTAGTTCCAATGTGCAAGTAAAAAATAACGTTTCATGTGCCGCTACCGGCACGGCCGATGGCAGCCTTGAAATTACCGTTACCGATTTTGATACTTCCTTTGACATTGTCGTGGAAGATGGCACCGGCAGTCCTACTGCCTTTAGTGTAAGTGGTGCAACAAGCTCTCCGGTAACGATTGCTAGTTTACCGGCAGACAACTATACCATCCGGATCAATGATCAGGCCGGTCCTTGCCAGCAGGTTGCGACGGTTACCGTTGCGGCTCCTGCTACCGCTTTAACCATAGATTCCTTCAATGTCGGCAATATGAATTGTGGCACTCCTGGTAGTGTTACGATCGAAGCCTCTGGCGGATGGGGTAGCTATACGTATTCTGTGGTGCAGCCCAATGGAACTCCCACACCAATTCAAAGCAACAAGACCATTACCGGCCTCGACCAGGCCGGAACGCATACCATTATAGTATCCGATGTAAATGGTTGTGTAGAAAATACACAAACTTTTGACCTTGCCGATCAGGGCGGACCTACATCTATAGTCGACGCGACGGCTTCGAACTACTGCTATAGTGCAGCAACGCTAGGGGAACTCAAAATTGATATTTCAGATGGTGTGGCACCTTACTTTTACACCCTAAACAACGGTACACCCCTACCAATAACTGGCGGTACCTTTACCTTGACTAACCTTACCCCGGACGATTACATTGTGAAAGTTATTGGAGGAAATGGTTGCGAGACCATTGTTGCCGATACAAAGATAGCCGGGCAATTGTTCGCAACCCCCCAAATCACAAAACCGTTGGGTTGCGGGGCTACACCAGATGCGATTATCCAGGTGACCCCACAGGAAGGGTATGCTCCCTATACATACCGGGTCAATGGTGATCCCACACCAATAACAGTACCGTACAGTACTACTACAGCAGGAATCTACACATTTGAGGTAACAGATGACAAAGGATGTGTTTTTACTACGGACCCTGTTGAAGTAATTGTTGCGCCTACCCTTACTTCTGCTGAAACCGTATCGAACACCGCTTGCGGTGCTGATGGTACCGGTTCTGTTGAATTGGCGGGTCAGGGGGGTACACCACCGTTCCTATATAGTTTTGATGGTAGTGCGTTTACTACCAAAACCTTGTATACAGGATTGGATGCCACAACGTATAACTATTCGATCACCGACGCCTTAGGATGTCAAATTGATCAAACCGTCACCATTGGTGCTGAAGATGCTATCACAGCAGATGTAACTCATACTGATATTACATGCGACCCTGTTGCCGGGGGAACACAATGGGGGAATACCAATATTAATAATGTTCAGAATGCCTCTGGATTAATTACTATTGAGTTGGTACGGGTCCGAAATGAAGCCGATTACTTAGCTACAGGATGGTCTAGGGTATATCGAAGACGAGAGAATATAGACATGTCTACAAGACCTGCCGGATGGAACGAACGCATGTATTGGCCACAGTGGTTTTTTGTGCGCGTTACAGATGAACGCGGTTGCACATACGAATCGGATTTCTATAAAATTGATCAGCCGCCATTGCCTTGGTTCCAAAAGAATCAGGCAGACTTAGATCAAACCTGTGCCAATGGTGCCACTTTTGAAATAGAAGTAGGTGCTGATCCAGGAGACGCATCTACCCTACCTGGAGAAGAATTGGTAGGGCCTTTTGAATACCGTATTTGGCCTTATGACCCTGATACGCCTCCAGCATGGAGAAGCTTTGAAAATGTCGCCGATAATGAGGCATTTGGTGAAGATGCAGATACCAATGGTATTGAGCGGGATTTACGGGTCAGCGGACTTCTCTTCGGTGTCAACTATGGGGTCGTAATAAGAGATCTAAATACCGGATGTCAGCGATGGAGAGGTTTAGGACAAGTGGCCGCCCCTTCAGATGATACTACTTTTGATGTCGTTTCTACCTATCAAGGAAAAATCTGTAGAGAGAACAATGATGGGGAAGTACGGTTTACCATCACAGGTGCCGGCGATAACAATGGCGACGGTACGCAAACGGTGACTTGGAGGATATACAATGCGCATCGTCCTACCAATACGGTTTTTCATCAAAACGGTACAGCTACCGATGGTGGCGCTGGCGGCGATATTATTGTAAATGCCAATGGCCTAAGAGGGGGGTGGTATGTTGTAGAAGTCACTTCTGAATCTGGATGTAAATCAGGTAACAGATTCCCGATATACACTCCTAAAAAGTTCACATTGGAGCTCGACCAAAATGTGCCTGCTACCTGTAATATAGGTTCGCAAATATCAGTAAAAGCCATTGGAGGTTGGGATGATGAAACCTATTTTAACCGCAGAAACAAATTGTACCAGAACTGGCATCCATATGAATATGCCTTTGTTTTAAATGGAACAGATCCAAATACGCTGCCGGCATCCGAATGGCAGTCAGAATCGAACAAAGAAATAACTCCTACCGCATATGATGGAACGAACAATATATATCAGGTGTATGTACGAGATGGTGCGGGTTGTGTAAAAGGATTAGGATCACCAATCACTTTAACCAAAGACCCCGAACCTCAGATCACCGCTATCGATGTAACCAATAGATGTACGTCTACCAATGAAATATATAATGTGGTAGCGACCATAGTAGATGGTAAAGGAGCCAACGTATATATATGGGATGGTGAATTGACGACCACGGCTACCAAAAACCTTGGCCCTGGAACACATACCTTGGTAGTGCGCGATGAAAACGGTTGTACTGCCACAGAGAGTATTTTTATCTACCCACAAATGGTGAGCAAGGCCAACATTACACAAGTAGAGCAATGTAGCCCAGCCAATAGTGGCGAAGTAACGATTGAAGTTTATGGCGGATCACTTGACTATACCTTTGTTCGTACAGACAATTCCGAAACCAACACTACAGGTATTTTTACTGGCCTTACACATTCTACTACCTACAACTTTACCGTTACGGACAATCAATCAGGGTGTCCTGTTCAGAATGTATCGGCAACCTTGGATGCTCCAGTAGCGCCAGATTTTCAGATACAAACACCTATTCAACATGTAAGTTGTAACGGAGCGAACGATGGTCAAATCATTGTAGAACAAACCCCTTCGGTAGATAACTTAGATGTTACTTACACCTATAGTATAGATGGTAACCCATATCAGGCCTCAAATGTTTTTGACAATTTAGCCGCTGGCCCACATATAATTACCGTGCGCTCATCCAAGAATTGTATCCAAACATTACCTACACAGACCATAACACAACCTAAGGTATTGCAATTGGCAACTCCGACGGTTTCGGCATTTGCTTGTAATGCGGACAATACCTACGGAATGGCGACTATTGCAACTTCCATTTTAGATGGTGCCGGCGATGTTACGGGCACTGCCCCTCACTTATATAGTTTTAACGGAAGTAGTTTTAGCAGTGCCGATACTTTTGATACTCCTTTCACTGATGCGATACAAACGATTACCATTGATGTGGTCGATGCAAACAACTGTACCGACCAGATTACGGTAAACATTCCAGCAGCTACAAAAGTAACAGCCACTATCAGCGAAACACAAACAATGACCTGTGTTGACGACGCAATTATTGAAGTGATCGGAGCCAATGGTACGGGAACTGCAAACTATGAGACTAGAGAACTTCCTTCAGGGAATTTGATCAATGGTACTGGAACCGGAGTTATTACCATCCCAGCCGGGAATCCTGGAACCTATGTGTATGAGCTTACCGACACGACCACAGGTTGTACGGCGCAAGTAACCCATACCATCGCCCCTTTTGATACCTTGGAAGCAACTGCTACCAAAGTAGACGATATTACGTGTTTTGGAGAGTCGAACGGAGCGCTAACTTTCGAAGTGACCGGTTCGGCCAGCGGCTTTACGTATGAGGTGATCAATGCCGCTACAAGTACTGCTTATATTACATCAACCCCTGGCACTGGAACAGCGGCCATCCCGGTGAATACGTTGCCGGCAGGTACTTTTTACGTGGTAGTTACTGATAATGATACTGGTTGTACCGAAGAAACAGAGCATATCTCAATACAATCACCGGCATTTACCCTAGACTTTACGTGGAATCGCACACAGGACCTAAGTTGTAACCCTGGAGACGATGCCCAGGTTACCGCTACTCCTGAAGGCGGATGGGGTACGTATGAGTTTCAATTGGTTGATCCTGCAAATCCTGGAACGCCGATTCAAAATTTTGATGCCAACAATATATTTAGTGGTCTTACCTCAGGTATTAACTATGAACTTACCCTGCGCGACGCGCAAGGCTGTAACAATGTTACCAAAGTGGTTACTATCCCTCAAATTGATGTTATTACCCTGGTTCAAGATGTGGTCAGTGACCCCAATTGTCCGGAAGCATTTGATGGGAGCATTAGTGTAATTGCTTCAAGAGCCAATGGCCCTTCGAACTACGCGTTTGTTCTAACAACAATTAATGCTGACGGATCTCGTGTATCGAGTGTACCTCAAAATGGAAACCTGTTCAATAACTTGCCGCAGGGGAACTATGAAGTAACGGTTTCCGATGGTAGAGGCTGTGATAATACAATTGCGTTAAGCCTAACAGATCCGACCGAAGTAACCATTGATGCATTCATAAGCGCCGAACCAACATGTGCACCAAACAGTGGTGAAATAACACTGCTAGCTGCCGGTGGAGGTTCTGGAACCTATGAATATAGCATGACATCACCAACTGCCGGAGCTTGGCAGACCAATCCGGTGTATTCAAATCTTGCTCCCGGTACGTATACTTTCTTAGCAAGAGACGCAGATCCTCTAAGACTATGTGAATCTCCTATTTCAGTTACCAGAACTATCAATTTGGTGGAACCGGTCGAAGTTACCGTAGATGATTCGAATACGACCATCAACTGTTTTGGAGAAACAGATGCTGCATTGGTAGCAACTGCCACCAAAGGCGTAGGAGGGTATCAATATCAATTAGAATTGAATGGTACCTTACAGGGCACCGCCCAAGACTCCGGAATTTTCGAGAATCTAGGACAGGGTAGCTACCGAATTTTAGTAACTAGCACCATTGCAGCCGATTGTACTATTTATTCGGACGTGATTGCGATAAGCGAACCCCCATTGTTAGAAGCTACTCAGGGACCCGTTACCAATGTAACCTGTTTTGGGGAAGACGATGGTAGCATTGAGGTGAACGTTACCGGTGGTGAAGGGCCTTATAGCTATACAATATCTTCAGCACCTCAAAAGTCTGTGGATAGCAATGTATTCGAAAACCTACCTGGTGGGGATTATACGGTAATTGTACAAGATCAGAATGGTTGTGAAGTAGTACTTAGCGGCATTCAAGTAATCGCCCCTACAGCCGAATTGGCGGCAACCGTTACCAGAGTAGAAGATGAGGAATGTTCTACCGATGACAATGGAATCATAGAACTTGAAATATCTGGAGGTACGGCCCCTTATTCGTTCAGTATAGGTGATCCAAACGGATCATATACGACACTGGCAAGTACTACACTTGTTATGGATAACCTAGATGGTGCATTCTATGAAATCTACATTCGAGATGCAAATGGCTGTAACATTCCTGTATTGCAAGAAGTAAGGGTGGGGGTAGACCTAACGGCAACCCATGAAACGGAGTATGAATGTAGAGACGGGCAACCTTATAGCGTTACTACCGTAGCGTTGGTAGACACCACTGTAGAAAACTATTACTTTGTGCTAGATGCCGCGGATCCAAATATGCCAACCTTGTCCGATACTACTCAAGACAGCGGTGTATTCGAAAATTTAAGTCCAGGTATGCATACCATCAGCATTGTACACCAAGGTGGTTGTATCGAAATAATCAACGATTTGGAAATCGATGCTCCCCAGCTCCTAACGCTTACGCAACAGGCTGGAAATATCAATGAAATTTTGGTTGAAGCAACAGGAGGCGATGGCAGTTATACATACTATTTTGAGGGGATGCCCCAAAGTTCTGGCTCGTACTATATTATTCGCGACGGTACCTACACAGTTCGTGTAGTCGATGGCAAAGGTTGTGAAGATGCCATTCAAATAACCATGGAGTTCATTGATATTGAAATACCCAACTTCTTTACCCCTAACAACGATGGGGACAATGATATCTGGGTCATCAAAAATGCCTCAGGATACCAGAATTTGACCGTACAACTATTCGACAGATACGGAAGAACCCTCAAACAATTTGTTCGTGAAGGGGAGTGGGACGGCACGTATTCGGGAGAACAACTTCCTGCCGGAGATTACTGGTACATCATTAAACTAAATGGTGAACGCGATGACCGCGAATTTATGGGCCATTTCTCTATCTATAGATAACATTCAATACAACTAACAAAAAAATACCGCATCTAGATGCGGTATTTTTTTGTATATATTCAAGGTAGTTCGTTAAGAAGTAATCTCTACCAATATAGGGCAATGATCACTGTGTTTGGCTTCCGATAAAATTACGGATCGTGCCAATCGACCCCTCAAAGGCTCGCTAACCATGGCATAATCAAGACGCCATCCTTTGTTGTTGTTTCGTGCATTGGCGCGGTAGCTCCACCAAGTGTAATTATCAGGTTCTTTATTAAAGTGCCGAAAACTATCAATGAATCCACTTTTCATTAAGTTCCCGATCCATTCACGTTCAACGGGTAAAAAGCCAGAAACATTTTTATTTCGAACCGGGTCATGAATATCAATGGCTTCATGACATATATTGTAATCTCCCAACACGACCAGGTTTGGTTTTTCCTTTCTTAAATCATTGAAATAGCTTTGAATTTCTGCCATATAGTTTAACTTGAAATCCAATCGCGCCATATTGGTACCCGATGGTAAATACATACTCATGATCGAGAGGTCACCAAAATCTGCGCGCAAGTTTCTCCCTTCAAAATCCATGGTCTCGATACCGGTTCCAAATTCGATATGATCGGGCTTGGTTTTCGACAGAATCGCAACACCACTGTACCCCTTCTTTTGTGCACTATACCAGTAGGTATGTGCATAACCAGCCGCCTCAAAAACCGTAAGATCTAATTGATCTTCTTGTGCCTTTATTTCCTGTAAACAAATGACATCGGGATTTACAGATTGCAACCACTCAATAAAGCCTTTTTTTAATGCGGCGCGAATACCGTTTACATTGTAGGATACTATTTTCATTGTCCTTTTTCTTTTTAGCTAAAATAGCCAAAACTCAACGATGTAGAAAGTACTTCTCCGATATAAAAAGAATCGGTGGGATTCCGATTTTAAATCTTATTTTTAGCAACTAAAAAATAGTAATGAAAGGCATTTTTCTACGGTGCATCCTCTTTTTCTTTTCAATCGGCCTCGCATCACAAGACACCATTACAATAGATAGTATTACCCAGCTAGATGAGGTTATTTTACTGGACGCTCTTAAGAAACAGAATGCCACAGGAATTGTATCATCTTCCGTCATAGCGGCGAAAGTATTTCAGAATGCCAGCCCTGTTTCCATTGTTCCCGCTATGAACCAAATACCGGGTGTGTATGTATTCTCCGGCGCCTTAAACACCAATCGTATTACTATTAGGGGAGTCGGTGCACGTACACTTTTCGGAACCAACAAACTTAGACTATATTACAACGATATTCCAGTTACAGATGGTTCCGGCATTTCTACCATTGAAGCGTTCGATCTCGAAAACCTACGTCAGATAGAAGTGGTAAAAGGCCCCAAAGCGACCGCATTCGGAACCAATCTAGGCGGTGCCATTATTTTAACCCCAAAGGAGGCGTTGGGCGTGTCTACTAATTTTGCAAACAACTTCACCATCGGGTCTTTTGGATTGTTAAAGAACAACCTTTCTTTCAATCACTACGATGGCAAAGTACGTTTGGGGGTTCAATATGGGCATACGGAAACCGATGGGTACCGGCAGAACAGTAATTTTAAACGAGATGGGTTGTTGTTGAACTTTACCTACGATTATTCTACCAACAATAGGATAAGTCTGCTATTGAACCACATTGATTACACGGCTCAAATACCGAGTTCCCTTGGTGCTACGGCCTTTGCCGAAGATCCAAGCCAAGCAACTTTTACATGGCGGGTTTCCCAAGGTTTTGAAGATAATAGATACACATTGGTAGGACTCAATCATCGGCACACCTTCAATGAAAAGTTACAAAATTCGACTAGTATTTTTTATACCTATCTAGATCATTACGAGGCACGACCCTTCGGAATTTTAGATGAGTTTACAAACGGATACGGTGCACGTACGCGGTTCTTGGGGAACTTTGATTTTTCAGAAGTAAAAGTGCAATACACCTTTGGTGGGGAGCTCTATCGGGATGTGTATGTATGGGACGAGTTCAGAAACTTGTATCAGGACAACAACGGAAATGGGAGTTTACAAGGCGCTAAATTTGCCGATAACAAAGAATTTAGAAACCAGCTGAACGCATTCGGGACTTTCTTAATCCCTTTTTCCGATGCCTTTTCAGCACAATTTGGGGTCAACCTTAATAAAACAAGGTATGACTATCGAGATCTATTTAATACAGGAGTTGAAAATCGCAGTGCGGAGCGCAATTTTAAGGCCATTGTATTGCCCAGTTTGAATCTTAGTTATTTGGTTCAAAATCATGAGGTATACGCAAACCTTAGTCGCGGGTTTTCAAACCCTACTCTTGAACAATCTTTGACCCCAGATGGGGTAGTGAATCCCGATATCGCTCAAGAAACTGGGATGAACTATGAACTTGGAACCAAATTGAAACTAGATCGTGAGCGATTTGCCATCGATTTGGCCTTGTATCAAATGAACATACAGAACTTGTTGGTGGAAGAGCGAATTGGTGATGATCAATTTGTAGGGAGAAATGCGGGCAAAACTAGGCATCGTGGTTTAGAGGTAGCGGCACGCTATCAGATAGCAATCGGGTCTCGTATTTCGTTGGCACCCTTTATAAACTATACCCTAACCGACCATAGCTTTGTAGACTTTGTAGACGGAGATGATGACTTTTCGGGAAACCCGCTCACGGGAGTTCCCAAACATCGAGTCCTCTCCGGGATTCAAATGCACTTATTTTCTGATTTCTATCTGAACACCACGCATCAGCATGTGGGGGCTATTCCCTTAACGGATGCAAACAGTCTTTCAAGCGATTCTTTCAATGTTTTTAATATGCGGATGGGGTATTATAAAAAGCTTTCGGAGAAATTTGCCTTAGGAGTAGACTTCGGCATCAACAATCTATTCGATGTTGTGTATGCACAATCGGTATTGATAAACACCCGCGGGTTTGGAGGGAATGAACCTCGGTATTTTTATCCCGGTGATGCGCGTAATTTTTATGGAGGAATCCGGCTAGGGTATCAACTTTAAACGCCCAAGACTTTTATCTCTTTTCAGGAGCGATGCCTTCCCACTTCTTTTTCAAAACCTTAAATTCTTCTGGTTTTATGGGTTTATGAAGACGTGTTTCTTGCGCAGGATTTCTGCCCAATTGCCCTTTTGGTCGCACCGGGCGTTTTTCAAACCCACCACCACAATTGGGACATACGTTGTTTAAAATGTCCGTCACACAGTCCGAACAAAAGGTACATTCATAGGTGCAGATCATTGCATCGGTAGCATCTGGGGCCAAGTCTTTATCACAATTTTCACAACTGGGTCTAATTTCTAACATCGCCTTTGTATTTGTTGTTTTCGTAATAGCTCATCACGTGTTCAGGAACTTCAACACCCTGAGGTAGCAGCGCATCACTCTCAGGGAGTTCCGCAACCTGTTTCAAGGGAAGCAAACCTGCCCAGATTGGTAGAGCCATATCGCTTTTTTCATCTTTCACCCCAACATCCCGAATTTTTGCCGAGGCCGTCTCAATCGTCATTTCTACCACTAAAGTACCATCTAATTCTTTCTTCAACATGGGTCGAATACCATCCCAACGGCCTTCCATCATATGGTCTACGACGCATTTGAGCGCCTTTTCTTTTTCCTTTGGGTCTTCAATCTTTACCAGCGTACCGAACAAGGTCGCCGAACGATAGTTTACCGAATGGTGCAGTCCTGAACGGGCCAATACCAGTGCGTCTAGATGCATCACCGTCATACTGGCCTCCTCACATTCCAATAACGACAATAACATTCTATTCTTAAGAGATCCATGTAAATATATCTTATCTTCCAACCGCCCATAGGCCATGGGCAGCGAAATGGCCTTCCCTTCAAAAATATAGGATACATACCCAACAAAACCGGCATCGAGTATTTCGTTGACCTTTTCGACTTCATAGGTGGCCCTATTGGCACCTCTGCGTACTTTGTTACGTGCTTCTACGTTGAATTCTTGCATAATCGTTTCGTATATAAGTACAAATTTAATAGCTTTATGGGCTACCGTGTTCATCCAGAAATTGATTTTTAAGTAGTCCAGTTATGATTCCGTATAAAACGATCATCCATCTTGATCGAAACAGCAAACAGGCATTGTACCTGCAGTTGTCAAATCAATTTGTAACATTAATCAAAAACCGAGTGCTCACTCCAGGAGCAAAACTCCCCGGCAGCCGTACCTTGGCGACCATCTTACAAGTACATCGTAAAACGGTTATTGCGAGCTATGAGGAGCTTTTATTGCAGGGCTGGATAGAGAGCATCCCGAAAAAAGGAACTTTTGTACACCAAAGTATTCCGTTATTGCAGCAAAAAGAATTCTCAGACGACTTGCAACCTACCCAGTTTCAGGATACCGGTTTCCCATTTCTTAAGGACCCCCTCTTAGAAAGAGCTCCGATTGAAAAGTTAGCAGACTGCTATTATTTGAACGACGGTGTTTCCGATACCCGCCTATCACCAATGAAGGCCGTTGCCAAAGAATACCGCAGTCTTGCAAATCGTAAAAGAAACATCGAATACCTCGGGTATGGTACCACCTATGGCAATCCCGAACTTAGAGCCGCTTTGGTCGACTATCTTAATGAGACTCGGGGTTTGCATATTACAAAAGAACAACTTCTTATTACCCGCGGCAGTCAAATGGCACTATACCTCGCTTCTAGGTTGCTTTTTGAGCCCAATTCCTATACCATTGTGGGAGAAACAAATTACATCGCAGCAGACCTCACCTTTCAGTACGTCGGTGCGCGTGTCTTAAGAGTTCCCGTGGACGAAAATGGTCTAGATACCGACGTGGTGGAAGCGCTTTGCAAACAGTACAAGATCCAGGCACTCTATTGTACTTCACATCATCATCACCCGACCACGGTAACCCTCTCGGCCAAGCGAAGGATGCATCTTCTTAACCTAGCACGCACCTATCATTTTGCCATTATTGAAGATGACTATGATTATGATTTTCACTATGACCATGCCCCGATATTGCCCCTTGCAAGCCATGATCAAAATGGCAATGTAATCTATATTGGCTCTGTATGTAAAACCGTTGCCCCGGTTTACCGTGTCGGTTATTTGATTGCTCCCAAAGCTTTTGTAGACCAGTGCGCAAAACTACGTCGTTTAGTAGATCGGCAGGGTGATTCACTTTTGGAGGCGGCCTTTTCCAATTTTATCAAGAACGGCGACTTAGATCGGCATATTCGAAAAGTTCTGAAGATCTATGCCGACAGAAGAACACTCTTCTGCGAGCTTTTACAGCAACATCTTGGGAGAGCGGTATCTTTCGAAATTCCTAAAGGGGGCATGGCGGTATGGGTGCGCTTAGAACAACAATACAACTGGCAAAAAATTGCGATTGCGGCCAAAAAAAACAGCCTGATCATTGGCGACTGGCAACGGTATGATACTGCCCAACTTGGGCATAACGGCATGCGAATGGGCTTCGCTGCCTATAACGAATCAGAAATCCATACCATTATTGAAAAGCTAAGAATGGCCTTTGAAGAAAGTTATCCTACAGATGGTGCCGGTTAAAATAAAGAGCTACATCTTGATCAGCCACGATTTCATATCCACTTCTTTGGTAATAATTGCTTTTACTTCCGATATGGCCACTCGCTGTTGTTCCATGGTATCTCGATGCCGTAGGGTCACGGTTTGATCTTCCAAGGTTTGATGATCCACTGTAATACAAAAGGGCGTACCTACTGCATCTTGTCTACGGTAGCGACGACCAACGGCATCTTTCTCATCATATACAACATTAAAATCCCATTTAAGGTCCTCTACTATTTCATGGGCTACTTCGGGGAGCCCGTCCTTTTTTACCAACGGAAGCACTGCCGCTTTTGTAGGTGCCAGTACAGCGGGTAGTTTTAAAACCGTTCTGGTAGAATTGTTTTCGAGCGTTTCTTCTTTAAGAGCATGTGAAAATATGGCCAAGAACATGCGATCTAAACCAATGGAGGTTTCAACAACATACGGAACATAACTCTTGTTCTCTTCGTGGTCAAAATATTGCAATTTCTTTCCCGAATGTTCTTCATGTGCACTCAAATCAAAATCGGTTCGAGAATGAATGCCTTCCAATTCTTTAAAACCAAAAGGGAAACGAAACTCGATATCGGTGGCGGCATCGGCATAATGCGCTAGTTTTTCATGGTCGTGAAAACGATAATTTTCATTTCCAAGTCCTAAAGAAAGATGCCATTTCATTCGATTCTCTTTCCAAGCTTCATACCACTCTTTTTGCGAACCGGGCTTTACGAAAAACTGCATTTCCATTTGTTCAAACTCCCGCATACGGAAAATAAACTGACGCGCTACAATTTCATTTCGAAAGGCCTTTCCTGTTTGGGCGATACCAAAAGGAATTTTCATTCGTCCCGTTTTTTGTACGTTCAAAAAGTTTACAAAGATTCCTTGCGCGGTCTCAGGTCTAAGATAGAGGTCCATCGCAGAATCTGCCGAAGCCCCAAGCTTGGTGCCGAACATTAAATTGAACTGTTTTACATCGGTCCAGTTGGTAGATCCAGATACAGGACATACGATTCCCAACTCCTCTATCAAGGCTTTTACATCGGCTAAATCTTCATTTTCCAATGACTTGCCCAAACGTTTTAGAATCGTATCTATCTTTTTCTGATACTCGACCACTCTTGGGTTGGTCGTCAAATATTGAGCTTTGTCAAAAGAATCTCCAAAGCGTTTGGCCGCTTTTTTTACCTCTTTTTCTATCTTGGTCTCTATCTTGGCGGTATAATCCTCTACCAATACATCTGCTCGATACCTTTTTTTAGAATCCTTATTATCAATCAGAGGATCATTAAAGGCATCTACATGGCCAGAAGCTTTCCAGGTAGTAGGGTGCATCAGAATAGCCGCATCGATCCCTACAATATTCTTATTGAGCTGTACCATGGCCCGCCACCAGTACTCTCGAATGTTTTTCTTCAATTCGGCTCCATTCTGTGCATAGTCATAAACCGCACTGAGACCGTCGTAAATTTCACTTGATTGGAATATATATCCATACTCTTTAGCATGGGAGATTACCTTCTTAAAAACTTCTTCTTGATTTGCCATTCGGCAAAAATAGAATTTTACCGTAATAGAGGGGAGAGAATTTTACAAATTATTTTAACTCAAATTCCGAGCTGGAAAGTAAACGTTCATCTTCGAAAACATTCAGTGTATACGTTCCCGGTTCCAAAGAGCCTTCTGGCAATGTAATAAAGTCAGAAACCTGGGTTTCCGTGCCATCAAAAAGAAATTCGTGCCGCTTACTGTAGATATTACCATTTACGGTAATGGTATTCGCATTATCCTCGATAATTTGCATACTGGGACCTAAAAATTGAAAATAAACCACTTTTTCGCTTCCTTTCGCAGTTTCATCTGGCAAAATAATGGCGCTTCCCCGAAGCTTGGCTATGATGGAGGCCTTATTTGTCTGTATCGGTTTTCCATTACGCACCCGAAAACCATTGCCCTGAGAATTCTGTATTTTAAGGTAGCTTTTGATTTTAAGTTCTTTATTGAGCTCTTGAATTTGTTTTCGTTGCAGCGCTTCCGCTTCGGCGAGCGAACTACTCTTACCACGCAACTCCTCGATCTGCTTGCGGGTCTCTTCGTATTTATCGGTCAGCAACATGTTATTATACTTCAAGAAATTGTTCTTGAGTTTCAAACTATCGTTTCTCGCTTCTAAGCGCCGAAGTTCTGTTTTATACTCTCTTAACTTTTCTACGGTAAAATTCAAGCGCCCCACCGAATCGAGTAATTCCTGTACTCGGTACTTCGCATCTTGAATCTCGATATTGCTTACCTCATCGCGTGCAGTCAGGCGATCTACATCGGCTTTCATCAACGTAAGATCTTTCACCAAAATAGCCTTCTCCTCTTCCAAATAATCGATTTGATTCTTAGATTGGGCATAACTGTAATAAAAAGCAATTAAAATGCCTAATATCACCGCGACGAGCGCCGCGAGCACAATATTGTAATTGAATTTCTTATCTTGACTGTCGTCCATCAAATAAGGTAGGCTTTAGTAGGTTTAAATAGTACTAAGATTTGTTAATATCCAATCTCACAAAGATACTAAATGATATCAATACGGTGTTACTGCCAAAGGTCTGTTTTGGATGTAACGCTCATTTATATAGGGGTGAGTACCAGCTATGTACCGTTTGTCGAAACGATTTGCCGTTCACCGAGTACAGCTTTAACGTAGAAAACCCCATTGACCGTATATTTTATGGCAGAATTGCTGTTAAAAAAGCAAGTTCGTTCCTTTTCTATCGGGAAAATAGCATCGTACAACAGCTAATTCATCACTTGAAATACAAAAATCAGGAGCAAGTAGGGGTGTTTTTAGGGGATTGGTACGGACAATTATTACAAGAAGATGCTGTTTTCAAACAAGAGATAGATTTTGTAGTTCCGGTGCCCTTGCATCGCAAAAAATTAAAAAAGAGAGGCTACAACCAAGTAGAAGCATTCGCGCAAAAGTTGGCCCTGCATTTGGCTGCAGACTATAGAAACGATGTGCTTATAAAAACCGCCAACACCAAAACACAGACTAAAAAAAGTAGAATAGGGCGTTGGCAAAGCAACAAGGAACTGTATGTTTTGACCAATACCGAAAAACTTCAAGGCAAAAATATACTTTTGGTAGATGATGTAATTACGACCGGGGCAACCATAGAAATATGTGCCAAGACATTGCTACAGATACCGAAGACGACCTTATACGTAGCCAGTATGGCAGTTGTTCCGCTTACCTAGGAAAATAACAAAGTTTTATGAATTCAGATCTTATTGGAATCTACACCAATTTCTAAATAAATCGTTTCTTTGCCATTATGAACGGTTCAGTCATTGTAAGACGTATTTTAGCTGGAGTATTTTTATTTTTAATCGCCTCTGCGTTGCTACAATGCGCTAAAAGGGGTAGTCCCACGGGAGGGCCAAAAGATATTACACCACCTGTACTACTCAAGTCGGAACCCGACAATATGTCCATTAATTTTAAGAGCAAGACCATAAAGCTCTACTTTGACGAATATGTGAAACTAGAAAAGCTACAAGAGCAGTTGATCGTATCCCCTCCCCTAAAATACGTTCCGGAAGTTAGTCCGCAGGGAGGTACCAGCAAAGTAGTTGAAATTACGATCAAGGATACCCTTAAGGAAAATACCACCTATACGTTAAATTTTGGTCAAAGCATTGTGGATAATAATGAAGGGAATCCATACCCGTATCTAAACTATGTGTTTTCGACCGGCACATTTATCGATTCCCTGACTTTGAATGGTGTTATAAAAGATGCACTCAACCAAAAGGCAGATGCCTTTGTCAGCGTTATGCTCTATGAAATAGACAGTGCCTATACTGATTCTACCATCTTTCAGCGCCCGCCTAACTATATTACAAATACCTTGGATAGTGCGGTTATTTTCAAGATCAGCAATATCAAGGAAGGGAACTATGCACTTTTTGCCATGAAGGATGAGGCCAAAAACAACGTTTTTGACCAAAACACCGATAAAATAGGATTTGAAGTAGATACCATCGCCATCCCTACCGATAGTACCTTTCTATTGACCATGTTCAAAGAAGTACCTAATTACGCCGCAGCGGTGCCAAGTTATGCCGCGAAGAACAAAATCGTGTTCGGCTATTATGGAGAAGCCAATGCTATCAAAATAGCACCGATAACAGCACTCCCCGATACCATACAAACCACTGTTCTTAAAGAGCGTGCTAAAGATACATTGAACTTTTGGCTAACCCCTTTCGAGACAGATTCGATCCTTTTTACGGTTACCAACGAAAAGTTACAATTGGTTGACACCTTTAATGTAAAAACCCGAAAAGTAGGTATTGATTCATTATTGTTAAATCCGAACTTCCGTGGTTCGTATGACTTCAACAAGTCATTTCATATTGCTGCCAACATTCCGCTCACTTCAATTGATTCCAGTAAAATCAGGATAATGAACCGCGATTCGGTCATTATTGATTTTAAGGTGGGCTTAGATAGTTTGGAAAATAAAATGGATTTTGATTTTGAGGTGGAACCCAATCAGTCCTATCAAATAGATTTATTACCAGGGGCGATGATCGATTTTTTTGCGGCTACCAATGATACCACTGCTTATTCCCTTTCGACAAAAAGCCTTGCAGACTACGGAAACCTACAGCTCAACCTTGTTGGAGCTACCGAGTACCCGCTGCTGGTGCAACTAACCGATGAAAAAGGGGAGGTCAAACAAGAGATCTATGCTACCCAACCCCAGGTGTTCGAGTTCAGTTATATTGATCCTGCCAATTATTTGGTGCGTGTTATTTTTGACTCCAATGAAAATGGGAAATGGGATACCGGAAACTGGCTAAAAAAACTACAGCCTGAACGCGTAAGTTACTACCCCGGTTTAATTGAAGTTCGCGCCAACTGGGAAAAGATAGAGACTTTTACACTTTTAAAATAAATGTGTCCTGATCGTCAAGAAATTTAAGCTTGTTCCGAGTTGTCGTAATATGTTCTTTTTCCAATACTGCATAAACCACTTCTTCTTTTTGAGAAAAGACACACTGTTCTCCAAGGGTATCATACACTGCCGAATGCCCTGAATATTCAAGCCCATTTTCGTCCGTTCCAATTCTATTTACACCGATACAGTATGCCATATTCTCGATAGCACGCGCCTTTAAAAGTGTATCCCAGGCGGCGATTCGAGGTTTTGGCCAATTGGCGACATAGATCAAGACATCATACGCCTCTGTATTGCGCGCCCAAACAGGAAAACGAAGATCATAACAAATCATAGGACAGATTTTAAAGCCCTTATAGGAAACAACCAATCGTTCCGTTCCCGAAGTGTATACTTGGTCTTCCCCGGCAAGCGTAAACGTATGGCGTTTGTCATAGTGTTGATAGTGCCCATCAGGGGTGACAAAAAACAAGCGATTTGTATAGCTTCCATTTTCAATGAAGGGTAAGCTACCCATGACAGCCGTATTTTTGTTCTGCGCTACTCGTTGCATCCAAGATAGGGTGTCCTTCCCCTGGGAAGGATCCATATTTTCTGGCTTCATGGTAAAGCCCGTGGTGAACATTTCCGGCAAAATCAGCAAGTCTACTTCTTCGGTACTAGCATTTATTTTCTTTTCAATAGTATTTCGATTGATGACTGGTTTTTCCCAAGCCAATACTGTTTGAACCAATGCTACTTTTAGTTTTTCACTCATAGCCTTTCATCGGATTTTTGTTTTAATACTGCCAAGGAATCTCCGAACGATTCCATAAATTGGTTTATATTCATGCGCGTTTGCCCATCTGTAATTTCGACCCCATTGAGTTTACCTTTAGGACTTTGAATCAGCAAATTGGTGTCTTTTTGAATTCGTGCGCCCAGGGTTTTCATAATCAATTGTAGTGATCCCATCGCTTTTTCACCTGAGGCTGCGGCCACTATCAAAGCGACCGGCTTGTCTAAAAAAAGCGTGTTTGAAACGTTCCACTCTAAGGCATTTTTCAAACATCCTGGTAAACTAAATACATATTCCGGTGCGCAGATCAATATACCATCCGCTTTGGCGACTTCTTTTCTAAGTTGTTGTACTTGCTCCGGCGGACTATCAGTATCCAAATCCGGATTAAAGTGAGGTAAAGAAGCGATTCCATTACACAGTACTATTTTAAAATTCTTGCTAAAGTGATGCACCATATACTGCAGTATTCGATTGTTGGTCGAATTAGATCGAATACTTCCTGATATGGCCAGAATCTTGGGCTTCTTCATTGTATCGTACCGCTAGAGAGTCCCCAAAAGATCTATCAAATCCGGGGCCCCCTGCATTTTTGCATGATCCATCGCCGTATTGCCCCTACCATCTTTTACAGAAGCATCTGCCCCGTTCGCAATCAATAGTTTTGCAATTTCCAAACGGTTGAAAGTGGCTGCATAAATAAGGCAGGTAGCTCCCATAGCATTGCGTTCATTTACACTTGCCCCTTTTTCAATTAGTCTTTTGGCCGCCTCATCAAAACCTTTAAAACAAACGCCCATCAAGGCCGTATTCCCCGAACTATCTTTCGCATCTATGTTCGCGCCACGCTCTATTAATACCATCGCTAGGTCTATGTGGTTGTAATAAGTTGCCAATATCAATGGGGTACTCCCCCGTTGATCAATGGCATTTATCAGCGCTGGCTGTTCGGCAAGTATTTTTTGAACGGTTTCTATCGTTCCCTTTCGTACTTCCTCAAAAAAAGCTTCTGTATTTTCCATAATCTACAAACAATAAAGAGCAGTGTCGCTCAAAGATGATTCGAAACGGTCAAGTAACGGGTTGGCATACTCAAAGTTAATGAAACTTGAAGAACCTCTCCCATTTCAGCTTAGGAAACACCCATCCGAAGACAAAATTTAAAATTAATTCGAACTAGTTATTTGGGAAGAATTGAGACGATAGATATTTTCAATATTGGAATAGTATAAATCAAGATTTCGATACCAAGATTCAAATAACATTTCGGTACATTTACGATTAGATACACACCTAAAACAATATTTCACTTATGGATAACAGTAACGATGTAGGCAAGTGCCCGTTTTTGAACGGGAGCCTAGAGCACGCCGCCGGTGGTGGTACCAGAAACCGCGATTGGTGGCCAAACCAATTGAACTTGAGCATTCTTCGCCAGAATTCAAATCTTTCTGACCCGATGGGTGATGATTTTGATTATGCCGAGGAATTTAAATCATTGGATCTTGCTGCCGTAAAACAAGACCTATATGACCTTATGACCGATTCTCAAGATTGGTGGCCTGCAGATTACGGCCATTACGGTCCATTTTTTATTCGGATGGCTTGGCATGCCGCGGGAACATATCGCATCTCGGATGGGCGAGGTGGAGGTGGTACCGGTATGCAACGCTTTGCTCCACTGAATAGCTGGCCCGACAATGCCAACTTAGACAAGGCCCGTTTACTACTTTGGCCGGTGAAGCAAAAATATGGTAGAAAACTCTCTTGGGCAGATTTACTAATCCTTGCAGGAAATTGTGCGCACGAATCTATGGGCTTGCCCATGTATGGTTTTGCTGGTGGTCGCGCCGATGTTTGGGAACCTGAAGAGGACGTTTATTGGGGAAAAGAGACTGAATGGTTAGGCGTGGATCGCTACAAAGGAGACCGCGAGTTGGAGCGGCCCCTTGGAGCGGCTCATATGGGGTTGATTTATGTAAACCCCGAAGGGCCAGAAGGAAATCCTGATCCTGTCGCAGCTGCACATGATATACGTGACACCTTTGGCCGTATGGCGATGAACGATTATGAAACTGTTGCGCTAATTGCAGGTGGGCATACTTTTGGAAAAACCCACGGAGCAGCAAGCGATGCCGAATATGTAGAGGCGGAACCTGCAGGAGCATCCATAGAAATGCAAAGCATGGGGTGGAAAAACAATTTTGGTACAGGTAAAGGGGCTGATACCATTACCAGTGGTTTGGAAGGTGCTTGGACCGACACTCCTACCAAATGGAGTAATAAATTCTTTGAAAACCTTTTTGGTTATGAGTGGGAGTTAACGAAAAGCCCTGCAGGAGCACATCAGTGGAAACCAGCAGGTGGTGCCGGTGCAGGAACATTTCCCGATGCACACAATCCAGATGTAAAACATGCTCCGTTTATGTTGACAACAGATTTGTCTCTTAGAATGGATCCTGCCTATGAAAAAATATCAAGACACTTTTACGAAAACCCTACCGAGTTCGCAGATGCTTATGCCAAAGCATGGTTTAAGTTGACACATCGTGATATGGGTCCTGTAAGCCGTTATTTAGGTCCTGAAGTGCCAGAGGAAGTGCTGATTTGGCAAGACCCAATTCCTGCAACAGATCATGATTTGATCGACGACGCCGATGTGGAGGCATTGAAAGCCAATATTTTGGCATCAGGATTAAGTGTTTCTGAATTGGTAAGTACTGCTTGGGCCTCCGCTTCGACCTTTAGAGGTTCTGACAAACGCGGTGGTGCCAATGGCGGGCGTATACGCCTAGCACCCCAGAAAAATTGGGAAGCCAATAATCCTGCGCAATTGGCAAAGGTGTTGGATACCTTGGAAAGAATTCAAAAAGAATTCAACAGCGCACAAGACGGAAAGCAGGTTTCCATAGCCGACTTGATAGTCTTGGGAGGATCTGCTGCTGTAGAAAAAGCAGCCAAAGATGGCGGACATGCCGTGAAGGTTCCATTTACAGCAGGTCGTACCGACGCTTCGCAAGAGCAAACCGATGTAGAGTCTTTTGAAGCATTAGAACCGGTTGCCGACGGATTCAGAAATTATATGAAAGGTACTTATGCCGTTGCTGCCGAGGAATTATTGGTGGACAAGGCACAGTTAATGACATTGACTGCTCCCGAGATGACCGTCTTAGTAGGTGGTTTACGAGTGCTCGATGTGAATTTTGACAAATCTAGACACGGAGTCTTTACCGATAACAGAGAGGTACTTTCAAACGATTTCTTTGTAAATATCCTGGATTTAGGCACCAAGTGGGAAGCAACATCAGAAGATGATGCCATATTTGCCGGCCGTGACAGAGGAACAAATGCCGTAAAGTGGACTGGCACAAGAGTAGATCTTATTTTTGGTTCGAACTCGGAACTACGTTCGTACGCCGAAGTGTATGGATGTGGAGACTCACAAGCAAAGTTCGTAAATGACTTTGTGGCCGCTTGGTCAAAAGTGATGCATCTTGATCGTTTTGATTTGGCCTAGTAGTTCTAGGCTAAAAATAGCATGTAAAGGTGGCTCGGAAACGGGCCACCTTTTTTATTTTCGAAAAATGTAAATAGTCTATTTTTTTAACTTTTAAAAGTTCCTTTTCAACCATGGAAAGGAACTTTTTTTATGCCCATTTGCGAAAAATCAGCGCTGTTTTAATAAAAATTGGTTTTTTAATAACGCAGCAATGATGTGAAAGAAAAATACTACAGTTACTTTTGCTGTCAATTATTCACACCCTAAATTATATACCTTATGAGATTAGTTAGTTTAAGACCTATTGTAATTTTAAGTATCTTCTTTTTTCTTCTTGTTGGTTGTTCTACCGAGAACGAAAACCCCTTTGAGCAAGTAGCCGAGATACCCGAAGAACCTTTATTAACCATTACGGGAGCATTAGACTTCCCAGCGCATTTGCAGGACAACCAAGGGCCGCATAAACACACATTTGACACCCAAAGATCTTCTGGTTTTACCGAAGGTTTTGAATCTGCCACCAAGGGGAGTTATGCCGGTGGCAACGTCACCCTTAGTTCGTCAGGAAGTTGGTTCCTTAGCGATGCTCTGATCGGAACACTTTCCAACGACCGAAAATTTGGCGCACGCTCGGCGCGTATTCGGAATACGGGTTATGCCATTATGAATTTCAATATGGATAACGGCGTTGAATTGATTCGTGTTCGGCACGCCAAATATGGGAGTGATGGTACCTCTCAATGGCGCTTGATCGTCTCCTATGACAATGGGGGTTCTTGGTTGTTCGCCGGGAATACCGTCAACACTACTTCCACTTCGTTAAACACGGTAACCTTCACCATTAACGATTCCAGAGCAGCACGATATGGTATCTACAAAACCGGTGGTGGTGGCAACCGGTTGAATATCGACAACATTGAATTTACCACCACTTCCTCCGGCGGAGGATCCGGTCCTGCCCGCGATAGTAATCTCACTTTTGGGAATCCTTCGAATGCTGGATCTGGTGCTACCAACTTTTTCCTGGCTAAGGACGACTACACGATTTCCTACAATAACAGCCGTGGCACAGCGAATTGGGTCAGCTGGCATCTGAGCAGCGCCTGGACCGGAAATACATCTCGTTGCAATTGTTTCAGACAAGATACATCCCTACCCAGTTCCTTTTTTAGAGCCACTAGCAGCGATTACACCAATTCTGGTTTTGACCGCGGGCATTTATGTCCTTCCGCAGATAGGAATGGAAGTAGTGAGGACAATGCCAATACCTATTTTATGACCAACATCGCACCACAATCGCCCGATAACAACCAACGTTCCTGGGCCAGTTTTGAGAATTATTTACGATCCCTTACGGATCAAGGCTTCGAGATACATATCGTATCAGGAGTAGTCGGGACAGGAGGCACCGGTAGAAACGGTTTTGCCAATACGATCGACAATGGAAATATTACGGTACCCGATTCTTTTTGGAAAGTTGCACTTGTTCTTCCGAATGGGTCGAATGACATTTCTAGGGTAACGACGGCGACAAGGATAATCGCCATTAATGTACCTAATGATCAAAACATAAGTACCGATTGGCGCCAATTTACCACTTCGGTAGATGCCATCGAAAATCTTACCGGCTATGATCTTTTTGAAAATATCCCCAACGCTGTAGAAGCGGTAATCGAAGCTCGTGTTGATAACGGTGCTTCTAGTTAATTTCATTCAATCCCTTGTCCCGGGCGTAAAATCGTCCGGGGCATTTTGGGGTTGGTTTAAGGTACCTTCCTGACCTGAATCGTTATAAATAATCCACTCTGAAGAGGTATAATCGGGATTCCCTTTTACTACAGTACTCCTTCGAACTGCGCGACCATCTTCAAATTCATGGTCCGTTCCGGAACCATCTTCGCCTATTACTCCAAAAATATCTACAACAGCACCAAAGGGATCCACCAATTCAAGGGTGTCATCACCGTTGGAATCAGCCGGACTGTTGGTGCCCACCCCAAGATTCGGTGCAAATCCATAGACTGCTTCAAATTCTGTCTTATTGGGAGAAATAACTAGGGTACTTTTTCCTTCGATTACCAAATCGGTTAAATCAACCGTAGAACTAATCTCCAAATTCCCGTTGGTATAGCGGTTAAGGGTCCAACCCTTTAAACTAAGTGCTTCTGAAGCTGCATTGTAAAGTTCTACAAAACGAGCTTTGCTATTGTTATCTGGATCGGCCAGTTCTGAAATAAAAAGCTGTTCTGAACGAAACTCATCTACGAATTCCTCACAACGTTCTTCGGTGAAATCTATATCATCCAAACTCCTGATTGCAATGCTATAGGTATTATTTTCTCTTAACAATACCCCGGTAATATTTCCATTCTCCGCAGGAAGAGGTATATCCTGAAAATCTGAATAGCCACTGTTGAGCAAAATTAGTTCGTTATCATCACAATCGATCAAATGCCTTTCGGTTTCTTCCTTTGCTATCGCAAATGGCGCCTCCACTTCGTCCATAACGATCTCAATAGAGGGTATTCGCACCAAGGTATTTGTGAAACTGCTTTCTAACTCGGCAAGTGTCATCAATCGCGGTTCAATGATGGTTTTTCCATCACAACTGATCAAAATATGGTTCGGTACCACCGTGGCGGGCAACCTGCCAACCGAAGTATTTCCAAAAGAGGTAAATACCCCTCCTATTTTAAAAACATCCTTGCTTTTCCCTAGATAAAGGCCCTTTAATCGAACTACTATCTTACTGCCAATGGGATAAAACAGATGAATGTCCCTAAGATCCACTTCTATCTGGAATCCCTCGGTAGGTTCCGAGGGGGTATCTTGAAAATAAAGCACTCCAAAAAAATTGCCCGCTTGATCCGAAGAGATGACATATCCCTCAATCGTTAAATCTTCTTGTATTTGGATCGTTTCCCCCTTATAGAGGGCCTTTACCTGCTCGTAGGTCGTATTTACCCCAACCTCAGAACACTGAAATGCCACCGCCTCAAAATCGCGGTCCTTGACACAACTCATTGCCAATATTCCTAAAAATAGATATACAATTCTTTTCATTTGTAGCTATTTTTTAATTTTGCATATACCATCTCGGAGCGAGTCCATCAGGTATTCGTTTGAAAACTATTTGAATTCGGCGCCTTCGTTTGCCAACATAACTATCTCATGGTACACGCGCTCCGGATCCTTTATATCTTGATTATCGCGTTAAAAACTATAAGCGATATTCAAAAAGTAGGTCCGCCCGAAACCATACCAATACTTTGGAGCAAAAGATGGCGTTCCTCCTAATGCATCTTGTTGTAATTGTCCAAAATTTCCGTTTCTACTCTGTTCATAACCTCCTGTACGGAACACCCCGTCGAACACATTATTGATACTCCCAAAAACACTGATGTATTTTCCTTTTTTGAGCCATGACTTGCCACCGACCAAATTCAAAAGGTAAATTTCATCAAGGGATTGTTGCTTAAGGAGCGTACGAACATTTTCAGGAGTAGCCTCGGGAAAAGGCTGCCCTGTATCGGGGTTTAGATAGAAACTCCGGGTTCGCGTAATCGAGGAAATATTGGCATAGTTGTTCCCAAGGTAGTTTGTGGTCGCCTTGATCCACCAATAGCTTGGATCACGATATTCGATACCGATTGAGAAGGCTTGCTGCGGCCCTTGTCCTAGCCTATAACCCTTAAGTTGGGCCGTTCCCAAACTAACATTCCCTTTGGAATCGATTACTTCTTCCGGATCTCCGGAAGTATCAAAATTTATCTCAACTTCCGGGTTGCTGGCAAATACGTATTCTCCCAATGCCGCAACTGCCGAAATTTTTACAGCGGAGGACAATTTGTATTCCAAGCCAAGTTCAATTCCCATGTGCAACTTGTCCACATCTGTAAGTACTTCTTGAACAAAATCAGAACCTACCCCAGCGTCTACAAAAAAGAAATTCACGTCGGTACCGTTCTGAAAACGGGTATGAAAAGCACTTAGGCGACCTGTAATTGAAGGGAGCCGTAAATAGTAGTTGACATCAACACTTGAAATACGTTCTGGCTGTAAATTGGAAACGGTCAAATTTGATTCCCGAGGATTTACGAAACTGTTCTGAACCAGCGGAGCCCTTTGAATCTGCGCCGCATTCCCCTCTACCCAATGTCTACCGGTGATCTTGAAACCTACGCCTCCCTTTATTCCCACATTTGCGAACTTGATCATTTCACTTTTTCCAAAAGAATTTTCTGCAAACCGTTCATTTTGAAAAAAGCCATCCCGTTGGTATTCTTGTGAGGACCAACTGCCACTTATGAATGAATTCCATCTATTTCTTTGGTACGCCAGCTGTGCAAACCCCTCATAGTTGGTGATATTCATTTGGTAGTGGTAATTGAATATATCGTTCTCCACTTTCGGACCTGTATTTTTCAAGTCATTGACCGTTTCCGAAAATGGATCACTATCCGTATGAAAAGAAGCCCCCAAAAGATCATTGATCTGTGCGTAATTGTCCGCAGTAAGCTGTTTGTACGTGAGCCCCGCAGTTGCTTGTAATCGCTTGCCAACCATCCAATTTCCCAGCGTGTTTAGTGTCAACTGTTTGGTATCAACCCTATCATCATATAAAAGGTAACCAGCCTTTCCTTGTTCATTTGCTTGGTACAACCGTTCCCAATTCAGTTGCGGATCGGCGAGAAAACCTTGCTCGGTTTGTCGGGCACTTTCAAAATTGGCACCTATGGGGCTATTGACATAGAAGCTAGGCAGGTATCGATAATAGGTGGGGTCTGGATTTGGAGCATTGTAATACCCTAACCGACTTCTAGTACTAGCACCAAATTGATATGAGGCACCTGTGGTGAGATTAAATTTTTCCGTTTCAAAAAAATGATGCAGGAGTAGAATAGGCTCCTCAATTTTCCGCTCTCTTGAATTTCGCAATTCGCCATCTTGTTCTCCCCAGTAGGGATTGTAGCGATTTCCAACAAGCGTATTCACCTCCTCTGTAATTGCGGACGACCTTCCTCTTCTATTGGAAGCGAAGATTCCCGTAAGGTTGATACTGTTCTTTTTATCAAACCGATACTCCAACGCCATAAAAAACGAAAACGCATCGTACAAAGTCCCATCGATATAGCCTTGCTTTGCCCATCTTCTAGACCCTGAAAAACTATAGGAGATTCCAGCATTATTTTGCTTGGAAGTATAGGTAGTCATGAGCCTACCGGCATACGTACGATTTGATGCGGAAGAAGAAAATCGTACCCCCGGGCGTAGCTTTGAAGGCCGGGTATCGATGTTCGTAGCCCCCAAGATTCCACCAAAAGTAAAGTCCGAAGTACTCAGCCCACTAGAAAATTGTTGGTTGCGGGTAACATCGTTCAACCCGCCCCAGTGATTCCATTGGGGGCGACCATCGCTCAATTGGTTCATAGGAATCCCGTTCATTAAAATAATGCCGTGCTGCGAATCGTATCCGCGCACCCGAAAAAAGGCCTGCCCAAAATCGAAGGCGGCGGTATTTAAAAAAATATCGCGTGTAGCTTGCAGTAAGCCAGTGGTATTCGAATTGACGGCATCATCAAAAAGTTCTGCCTCGGTCAAGGCAATAAGATTATCCGTTTGTTCGGTCGCAATATCCTTCTCCAGAAAAATGTGTCCTAAATTCAAGACGGCATCACCAAGTTCAATAGGTATTCGTTGTGCAACATAATCACTCTTCACCAGAGAAAGTACATAATGTCCTTTTTTCAAAACTCCAATCTCAAAACTACCGATGGCATCGGTTTTTTGGGATTTGCCAGTCCCTTCCAGGGCTATGGATACTTCAGATATAGATTTCTTGGAATGTTGATCGAAGACCGTTCCCTTTACCGAATACAGTTCTTGCCCGTACGTATTGAACAGCCCAAATATGATTAGCAGTATTGTGAAAAGTGAGCGCATTTTTCTTGTGTTGAACGCTTCATTCATAGATGAAACGACTCAAATATAAATGCCACCACTGCAAGATGCTTGCAGTCTAGAAATTTATCTTGGCACTCCGTTAACTCAAAAACAAGGTTATCTTATGTTAAGAACTTCCTTCCCTTTTTTCCTTTTATTGTTATTTATGTCTTCCGTTTTAAGCGGACAGGCCCTCTATAAAATTCGCACCATTGCGTTCTATAATGTTGAAAACCTATTTGATATTGAAAACGATTCGCTCACTTTTGATGATGACCGAACTCCCGAGGGGAAAGATCAATGGACACAAGCACGTTACAATCAAAAACTTTCCAATATTTCGAAGGTGCTTTCCGAAATTGGGAGTGCAACCACCCAAACGTCACCTGATATTATAGGAATTTGCGAGGTAGAGAACTTACAGGTAATCAAAGACCTGGTTCATCACCCGAATCTCGCCCACAAAAATTACGGCATTGTGCATTACGATTCTCCCGATGAACGGGGAATAGATGTTGCCTTGTTATACAAAAAAGATGTTTTTTTACCGATTTCTTGGGCAAGCCATCGGCTCCTTTTGTTCGACGCGCCGGAAAAACGAAATTACACTAGGGACCAATTAGTCGTTAGTGGATTATTAGACAATGAAGAAATTCATTTTATTGTGAACCATTGGCCCTCTAGAAGTGGCGGAGAATCAAGAAGCAGACCCAATCGTATGTTGGCGGCCAACCTAAATAAGCGAATCATAGATTCGATACAGAAGCTTCATTTTTCTGCAAAAATTATCAGCATGGGCGATTTGAATGACGACCCCATAAACGATAGTCTTAAAAAAGTACTACGAACAACATCCAAAAAAGAAGCCTTGGAAGAAGGAGGTTTGTTCAACCCCATGGAGCAGCTTTTTAGAAAAGGAATCGGTTCGCTTGCTTATCGAGACCAATGGAACTTATTTGATCAAATCTTCTTTACCAGTAGCCTCCTAGACCCTCAAGATGGTACCTACCGGTTTTGGAAAGCCGCCGTATTCGATGCTCCATATCTGATTTCTACCAAAGGCAATTATAAGGGGTATCCTTTTCGCACCTATGCCGGTGGTAGTTATACAGGCGGGTATAGTGATCATTTTCCTGTTTATCTCTACCTGATCAAGGAGGCGGAACAAAAGGAAACCGCCCCTTCGCGCAAGAAGCCCAAGCTAAAAAATCAGCATTAAACTGCTATCCGATCTTAATATACTAACAAGTCAACTTTCAATAACCGTCAAAGCGTCTTTTCAATGATACGCCCAAGATCGAATTAGCGCGGTTTAGGATGCTCATTCGGAACGCAAGCTCTTTAAGGGTTGGATCAACGCCGCTCCAATGGATTGATAGCTGATGGTCAAAATAGCAATAACCAACGCGATGATTCCCGAGGCCAATAAAACTTGCCATCCGATATCGATGCTATACGCAAAATCTTCCAACCACCGGTTCATAACAAACCACCCTATGGGAACAGCGATCAGAATAGCGATTCCTACCAACTTTAAGAAATTAATGCTCAACAATTGATAAATATTTTTAAACGAAGCTCCCAGGACCATACGAATACTAATTTCTTTTTTTCTTTGTTCCACTAAAAATGCGGAAAGTGCAAATAGGCCCAAACAAGCTATAAAAATTGCCAAGGTAGCGAAGGAGAGGAAAATAGTGCGTATACGACCTACATTGTCATACATTTTGGCAAACGAATCGTTCATAAAGGCATACCGCAGTGCCATATTAGGCATGAATCCGTCCCATTTTTGTTTGATAGTCGATAACAAGGCGGGCATATCGGCTGCACTGGCTTTTACCGAAATGATATTTGAACTTCTCGCCAAGAAAAAGCATAGCGGCGCTACTTTTTCTTTCATGCTATTAAAATTAAAGTCTTCCACTACCCCAATAACCTCATACAATGTACCGTATCTTGAAATTCGCTTTCCTATGGCCTGCCCAAGATTTAGTTCTTTTACCATAGATTGGTTGATGATGGTCGCCAAACTATCCGAACTTCTACCTTCTTCAAAATTGCGCCCTGCGATCAACTTCATACCCAGGGTCTCCAAATATTCTTCATCAATGTTCCACGCCTGTCCTCCGACGGTCTCATCGAGCCCTTCACGGCCTTCGTTAACAAAGCTATTGCCATTTCTATTGGTGCCTTCAATAGGCAAATAGCCGCTAATAGTAGCACTACTAACCCCTCCTATTTGTCTCAATTCGTCCTTAAAGGTAGTTACCCGCTCCTCTAAAAGGTTCGTGCCATATAGTTGAATTACCTGCTCTTTTTCAAATCCAACCCTGGTATTTAAAATAAAGTTCATCTGTTGATTTACGATCAACGTACCGATAATAAGGATGATAGAAATCGAGAACTGAAATACTACCAAACCACTTCTTAGTCCATTTGACTTGCCATTTTTCACAATGCTACCCTTTAATATCGCAGCGGGTCGAAATCTAGATAAGTAAAAGGCGGGGTAAAGTCCGGCAAAAATTCCCACGACAATAGCCGACATCAGGATAATGGGAATGAAAAATGGACTGGACCAAGGCAAACTCAAGTCCTTGCCCGAGATTTGCCTAAAAAGAGGCATCGAAAGAAACGACAATATGATTCCTATACAAAAGGCTACAGTGGTTATCAATATCGATTCGGCCAAAAACTGCTCTATCAAATAACGACGCGATGAACCTACCACTTTTTTTATGCCCACTTCCTTTGCCCTATTGGCAGACTTAGCCGTAGATAGGTTTACAAAATTAATACTGGCAATGATTAAAATAAAGAGTGCTACGATTCCGAAGATCCACATAATTTTTATGTCGTTGCGCTGACTCGATTCCCAGCCGATATGTGTGGAATGCAGGTTAATATCGGTTAGCGCCTGTAGCTTGATGAAAAATTGTTCTTTATAATTTTCAGGCACCACAAAACCCGCGGTATCATAAGCGGGCAACAAATAGGTATCGAGAAGGTGATTGGACATTTTGCTTTCAAATGCAGCGACATCTGCATTTGGTTTTAAAAGAAGATAGGTACTATAGTTGCTTTGCCACCATCGGGTTTGCTCGCCTTCACCGAACTCAACATCTTTTAAGGTGATTAAAAAATGGGAATTTAAATGGGAGTTGCTCTTGAAATCTTCCATAACCCCGTTGATGGTATAGGGTTGTTCATTGTTACCGTTCAGATACACTACTTTACCCACCGGATCGGCATCCCTGAAATATTTCTCAGAAATCGATTTAGAAATAACGATGGTAAACGGAGTAGCCAAGGCAGATGACGCTTCCCCATATATCATTTGGATGTCCATGATATCGATGATTGCCTGATCTGCATAGGCAAAACCCTCTTCATGATGTTGCATTTGCGAACCGTCTATCCTTATTTCATTGCTACTAGGGCGGCCTTCCTTTAAACGGCCCGTATTTTCTACCTCAGGAAAATCTTCCAATATCGTCGGAGCCATATTGGCCGAGAAATGAATGCCCTCATCGATACGCCCATCTACCAAATCGCGATTGATCAAGCGATAAATATTCTCGGAATTGGCAACCGCCTTGTCGTAGCTACTTTCATGTAAAATATATACAGAAATCAAAATACAGGCGGCGACACCGATGCTAAGTCCGACAATATTGATAAGTGTGAACCCCTTATTTTTAAGAAGGTTCCGCCAGGCTATTTTAAAATAGTTACTATACATGATGCTTTTTTTTTGATTGATGCGTATGAAAAGAATGTCCTTGGCAAACACTTACGGTAGAAAGTGAACATCCTTTGGATGTTGGCATCTTTTCTAAAAGCATGCCAAATATTCAACTATTTTATAATCAGCTACTTATCTAAAAAAATAGCTGTCTAACGCA
>CALIIC010000167.1 GCA_938020445.1 uncultured Flavobacteriaceae bacterium
ACGGGCATGTACCCTTCTTATTTTATAAAACAGTTGGAGAAGGTAGATGGCAACAAGGCTTTTGAGGCTTAGTGAATCAAGGAGCATCTTTCAATTTGTTTTTAAACAGGCATGGACATCTCTTTAACTCACTATTTTCCCCTAATTTTATAATGAAAAGAATGTATCTATGAAATTTGGAAAAGTAGACCAACCAGAACTGATCGATTTTAGCTTCCCTGCCGACCACCCAGCTACCGAAGTGGTGCTAGGCAAGTATAAGAGCGATGCCCCTGTAAACGTTTTTGTAGGTTGTGCCAAATGGAACCGCCAGGACCTAAAGAATTTCTATCCACGCGGTACCAAAGACGAACTACAGTATTATTCCTCCCAGTTTAATAGTATTGAGCTCAATGCCACCTTCTATCGTATTTTTCCTGGGGAGCAATATGAGAAGTGGTACAACAAGACCCCTTCCAATTTTAAGTTCTTTCCCAAGGTATCCCAAGACATTAGTCATTTGCGACGCCTAAACGATGCCGTATATCCCATCATAGACCGTTATTTGGAGGTCACGTCCAATTTAAAGGACAAACTGGGAACCATCTTCTTGCAGATGCACGGGAATTTCGGTCCTAAAAACTGG
The DNA here is from genome assembly GCA_938020445.1 of uncultured Flavobacteriaceae bacterium. Taxonomy (GTDB): domain Bacteria; phylum Bacteroidota; class Bacteroidia; order Flavobacteriales; family Flavobacteriaceae; genus Pelagihabitans. The sequence goes on from CALIIC010000167.1 coordinate 626, forward strand.
GACAGGGTCGTGCGTTTTGTGGAGTATTGGCCCAAAGAATTTCCACTGGCAATGGAGTTTCGCCATACCGACTGGTTCAACGATGAAAAGGTCTCAAACGAATTATACCATCTATTGGAAGAAAACAATATCGCCAATATTTTGGTCGACACCGCCGGCCGGCGCGATATCATGCATATGCGGCTCACAAACAATGAGGCGTTTGTACGCTACGTGGGGGCCAACCATGAGAGCGACTATACACGATTGGATGATTGGATCGATCGCTTAGCTCATTGGAAGTTACAGGGGCTGCAGAACATCCATTTTTTTGTACACCAGAATATGGAATTGGAGTCTCCGTTATTATCGGCCAGTTTTATTGCCAAATTGAATAAAAAAATAGGTTGTAATCTACAAATTCCCAAAACACTCAACAATTCGGGTCCGACCCTGTTTTAGCTTTTATTTGTTTGCTAATTTTAAAGTATTGAAAGAACAATACTATGAGATTCCATACTAGAAAATTGGTGACCCCGGGCGATTTAAATGCGAACGAGACCTTGTTTGGTGGGTGCGTACTGGCTTGGATAGATGAAGAAGCCTCCCTCTATAGCATCATACAGCTCGAAAATAAGAAGGTGGTGACAAAGTACATGTCCGAAATCAATTTTATGAGTACCGCGACAAAGGGCGACATTATTGAAATTGGTATCGACGTCATCAGTTTTGGCAAATCTTCCTTGAATCTCAACTGTGAGGTGCGCAATAAAATGACACGGGAAACAATTGTGACCGTCGATAACATTATAATGGTAAACCTAGGGGAAGACGGGAAGCCAACGCCACATGGCAAGACGAAAATTGAATATGTAAGAGATCGTTTAGGAGACGCTGAAGATTAGCCTTTTTGCATCTCTGCCGCAACTGCTTGCACCTCGTCAAGGACGCGAAGCAGGTTGCCGCCCCATAGTTTGTTGATCTCGTTTTCGGTATAGCCACGCTTTACCAGTTCTAGGGTAACATTAAAGGTTTCGGAAGCATCGCTCCAGCCGGCAATACCGCCACCGCCATCAAAATCAGAGCTGATACCTACATGGTCAATCCCCATGACCTCTACCATATGGTCAATATGGTTTACAAAATCGGCTACATTTACCGCTTCCGGAGCATCGGTCATATGAGCGACTTTTTGTTCCCCTAAGGCGCGTACTTTTGGGTAATTCTCTATCAAAGCAGCTTTTTGCGCCGCTGTTAGGGTAGGGAAGTCCTTGAATTCGAACCATTCGATTTCCAACGAATCAGCGACGGTTTTATATACCTCTTTCATATAAGCCGCGCGGGTATCGTTCTTTTCCGTATCTAAATAAGCCCCGAAAGCTACCGCTTGGACTACACCGCCATTTTCCTTCATCAATTTCAACTGGTCATCATCCAAATTCCTGCTATGCTCGCATAAGGCACGGGCCGATGAATGCGAAGCGATGATAGGTGCTTTGGAAAGTGCAATCATTTGTTCCATCGCCTTCTTTGAAGGATGTGAGATATCAATCATTATACCGAGTCTATTCATCTCTATTACAGCTTTTTCACCTAGTTTACTTAAACCATTGTGTAACCATACGCTATCGGCCTCGCCGGTATTGGAATCTGAGAACTGACTATGGCCATTGTGCGCTAAGGAAATATAGCGGGCACCCATTTCGTGGTATTTTTCGAACTGGGTTAAATCCTCTCCGATGGGATAGGCATTTTCAACACCGATCATGGCAACTTTTTTACCTTCTCCATCAATTCTGCGCACGTCATCGGAAGTAAGTGCCAATGCAATCTGATCAGGTGCGTATTCGTCGCAAAGCCTATGTATAGCGTCAAACTTGGCCATGGCATTGTCTTTTGCTTTCGCATATCCTTCGGCGTTAAGAGAGTCTTGCCCCGTATATACGATCAACCAAGCCACATCTAGACCACCTTCTTTCATCTTAGGTAAATCTATCTGTGTTTTTAGCAATTGTGAGTAGTTGATACTATCCGTGAAATTTTTGACATTGATATCATCATGCGTGTCAATCGTAATAGCGTTTTGATGAATTCTTAATGCACGGTCTTCAAGGCTTTCGGAAGGTTCTTTTGGTGTCTCCTGACAGGAAAAAAATGCTAAGGTTGAAACAGTTAGAAGGCAAAAACGGATGTGATGGTTCATCTTACAAAAATTTTATACCTACAAATAAAGCGATTTGACAACAGAATAAGGGCATTCGGTAACATTTAATTGTTGACTCTGCATAAATAGAGGATTTTTAGGTTTAAATAAAGTATTTATGAAAGAAATGAAAACATAAATGTAGGAAAGAACAACTGCTTTATTAATCCCAAATCGAATCGTAGAATTAAATCAATCCCCCATTGAAATCTAAAGACCTACTTTCCCAAATTACCCAAGTTGAGAATTTATTGAACGAGTTTTCATTCGATGAGTTAAGTTCCCATGAGGCTACCCAACTCAAAAAAACATTTGACAACTTCAAATGCCAATTAGAAGATAAGTTGCAGGCCATCGACGTTCCTGCTAAGAAAGAAAAGAAAACTCCATTAAGTTCAACGATTACCCAACCTCCTAGAAAACATAACAAACCGGACAATAAGGAGGCGATGCTCGTGGCACATGTAAGCCATGAAATTCGAACTCCGTTAAACGGCATTATCGGTTTTGCCGATCTTTTGAAGGAAGACGCCCTTACCAGCCAACAACTAGAACGGGTCAACGCTATTCAAACGGCTTCTTACTCCTTGATGGAAGTAATCAATGAACTGCTCGAATTCTCGAAACTTTCTGCACAAATGGAGCCATTTGAGGCGGTTCATTTTAATTTTTATAGTCTAGTACGCGATGTACTGTACCTCTGTAATACGTTGATCGTGAGTGAGCAAGTTGCCCTAGAGGTAGATATCGATGCCGCCATACCGGAAGTGTTGATCGGGGATCCGGCAAAACTAAGCCAAGTATTGCTCAACTTATTGGGTAATGCGATCAAGTTCGTTGAAAAAGGGGAGATACGCTTAACCATTGTGCCAAAACGAGAAAAGAAAGGCGAGTGGTTACTGGCCTTTACCGTAGCAGATAGTGGCATAGGAATTTCGGAAACACAGTTGCCATACATTTTTGAATCGTATCGCCAAGTAGGTGAAAACACGAAAGAGAAATTCGGGGGCACGGGACTGGGGCTGTCCATCGTAAAGCAAATCATTGAAAACCTGGGCGGGGATATTCGAGTTTCAAGTACCTTAGGGGTGGGGACTACTTTTAACTTCCTGCTACCGTACATGGTGGGCGATGCCTCCAAACTGCCCAAAAAACTGACCAATCAACAATACTTACAGGAGGGTGCGAAACTCCTCAAAGGGACTCAAATACTCGTCTTTGAAGACAACACCCTCAACCAACGCCTTATTGAACAACGCCTGCGAAAGTGGGGGTGTGTTGTTCATGTTACCGATAACGGGGCATACGGACTTCATTTGTTGGAAGAACATGACATAGACCTGGTTTTGCTCGATTTACGAATGCCGGGAATGGACGGTTTCGAGGTTGCTTCTCACATACGAAATAATGCTATTACACGAATTAGAGAGCTTCCTGTAGTCGCCCTAACGGCCGACTTTACCATTCAAGATAAGAAAAAGTCAACCGAGTTCGGAATCGACGATTATTTATTAAAACCATACAGCCCTGACGAGCTGCTGCTCAAACTAATAAAAAATAAAAATACGATGGAAAAAGTAATGACCGATCATCAAATGGCATTAAAAGCTCCAGAAGGGATTGACTCCAATGAAACAAGCGCATTTAATCTTGACGCAATTTTGATCGATTGTACGGGGGAAGTAGGTTTGTTGGAAGAATTGGTGCGATTGTACAAGCAAAACGCCTTGGAATTTATGGGGGCCGCGAAGTTATATCTACAACAGGAAGATTTTAAATCACTAGAATTTGTGTTGCATAAAATAAAGTCGGGCCTTGCTATGATGCAGACGCACAGCTTGTTCTCAATCGTCTCACAAATGCATAGTACTTGTAAAACGAACAAGGACCTAAAACATCTTCATTTTCTTTTTGATTGTTTCTTAGAGGAATACCCCATTGTGGAAAATAAAATAGACACTGCATTAGAACATCTAAAGAGTCTATAAACAATGAGCATGCAGAAGAAAAGGCTTTTATTGGCCGAGGATGATGAGCTACTGGCTTCCTTACTGAGCTTTAGGCTCAAAAAAGGAGGCTATGAAGTATTGAATTCCTACGATGGGAAGCAAGTAAGGCAATTGCTAGAGCAGGGGCTGCCCGATATCATCGTCAGCGATATTATGATGCCTTATTTTTCAGGTATTGAGTTGATCGATTATGTTCGAAACGAATTGGCTTCGAATATTCCCATCATCATCATATCCTCTGCCGGAAATGAAGAAAACGTATTGAGCGCCTTTGAATTGGGGGCGAACGATTTTATATCAAAACCTGTGAGTCCTTCAGAACTGATGGTCAGGGTCGCTCGGGAACTGAGTAAACAATGATTTGAAGTTAACAAACCTAACATACCATAGTCACGCGCTTATAAGTGCTCCAAAGATCCATACGGATCTTTTGTGGGATCTTACAATCTTGTTTGTAAGTATCGCTGTGGTGTATTTTATTGCGATTTTCTTCTTCAAAAAACGCATCTCCAAAAGAGCTAAAAAAACAAAAGCACTTAAAACAGCGTTTTCACCGATGATCAGTGAATTCATCTTTTTGGAGGCCGATGCGACAAAGGATGAAAAAAGTAAGAATGTAGCGCTTAAGGTGGAAATACGGGAATTGCTTAAAAACAAGTTTAACCGTGAAACGGTAGCCGAAATATTGCTCGATTTACGAAAAGATGTTGCCGGGAGTGCCCAAAAACAGCTGTTTGAACTTTATAAAGACTTGGGACTGCACAAGGCTTCCTATAAAAAATTGCGCAGTTGGCGATGGGAAACCGTTTCCCAAGGTATCGGGGAACTGACGAAAATGCAGGTCGCCGAATCGTATAGCTTTATAACTCGATTTATAAACGACAAACGGGGTACGATACGCAAACAAGCCGAAATGGCGGTGGTTACCTTAAAACCAGAGGGACTCAATTACTTTTTAGATACGACCAAGCATCGGATTTCGGAATGGCAACAACTAAAGTTAATGGAGGTGCTTGCAAATAAAGAAAACTATGTACCTCCCAGTTTCAAGGTTTGGCTTACCTCCAAGAACAAATATGTAGTCTTGTTCGCGCTACGGCTAATAAAACACTATGATCAAAATGATGCCAATACGACCATAGTTGAATTGGTGAAACATAAAAACAACCGCATTAAAAAAGAAGCTATTGATTGTATCAATAGCTTTCATGTTCCGGAAGCTTTGGAGACTTTAAAGACCGTTTTTTGGAAGTGTACCCCGGATATTAAAATAGCCATCTTGGATGCCATTGGTAATATTGGAAGTAAAGAGGATATCAATTTTCTTCAACTAATAGAAAATAAGGAGTATAGCTTCTCTGTACGAAGTAAGGCTTTAGCTTCAATCAATATGATAGCACCGGAAACCGTAATGCCTACCGAAGGAATCTTGGACACAGAAGGTTATGAAGTTCCCAAAGATATAAACTCCAAAAAGCTAGAGGTGATGGAGCCTGAAAATTCGTTGGATGAATATGTGGAAGCATCTCCCGAAATACCAATTACCCCGGATGAAGACGCTTTCACCGAGACCGAAGAAGTAACGACGGACACAATCGACCAAATCGTTGACAGCAAACTACCAATTGCAAATGAGTCTCCTGTATTGGAAACACAGAAAGAGAATGATGAAGTAGTAGAATCTGTAGATCTGCTAAATCAGATAGTTGAAAACGAACCACCATCAATTGTAACGGAACCTACCGAGCTGGAAATACAAAAAGAGGAAGGTACGATACTTCCACTTGCGGATCTTTTTGACGCCTTGGTCGTTGATACAACATTGGTTTCAAAAATAACTGAACCTACCGATAACGAAGTAACCCACGACAAATCTGAAACCCCAACCGAAATGGAAGACACGCCACCCCTTAACGATGATGCGGAAGTCCCGATGACCAATCCAGAAGAAAACACTGAATTTGCGTTAGATTTTATACCCTTGGTCGTGGACGAGTCAAACGTACCAGAAGCGGTAAACGAGTCTGGAAGAGTATCGGACGAGGCGGACTTGGCGGAGCTATCGGTATCGTATGAAGAGATAAAGATCCCCGTGAAGCCGATAAAGGAAAAGGAGTCCGAGGTGCTGCGCTTTGATGTTACCAAGGCCGATATGTACTTTATCCCAGTGGTGACCGAAGATATTTCCATTCCGATAGTACGAGACGAACAAGAAGATTCGCAGGAAGCCGAAACGCCCGAAGCAATGAATGTTTCTTTTGAGGTAGTAGAACATGAGGGAATACCAAGTTCAATACAGGAGACTGACATAAAGGAGTTAGAAGTACAATTTGAAGAAATACGATTCGAAGATTCCGAACTCGAAGTGGCCGAAGTTCCTTTGAAAGAAGTACCGGTTGTCGTTGAGGAAATTACACATGATGAATTAACAGAACCGGTTAAAAACCAAGTTATGAAAGCACTAGACCTATTAGAGTTAAAGGTGATTTACCAAGAAGTACAAAGTACTGCGTTTAATGGATGCTGGTCCCTTGAGGAACTATTGGAAGAGGGTTTTCTACCATCAGAACTTTCCCAAGCGCCCTATTCACCAACGGTAGATTCGGCGGTTTTGAATTCTCTGGAGGAAGTATTGGAAGCGGGGTATATTCCCGGACCTACGGGAAAGGTTGTGCAAATAAAAAATACGGATAACTCTGAACAGTTAATGGAACCATCGATCACATTAGATGAGGAGTTGGCTGCAGAAGAAGAATCTCAATTAGTACAAGAAGAAACCGAAGAAACCGCGATTCTACAAGAAAGCGAGGTAGCGGTAACGGATATAACGGAAACAGTTGGGAATTTGGAGGAGGTTATCTCGGATACCATTCAAGAAAATACTGCAGAAGAGGAAGAAAAAGGGCTTAAAGAAGATTCAGAATCACTAATAGCGCATGAGCTTGAAGAAGAGGAGACAACAATTGAAGTAGTTCAGGAGGTGGTTGAAGCACCAGTGGCCGATGAAGTAGAAGAAAACTCAGAAATTCCCGAAACTGCGGAAGAAGAGGAGGAAGAAGAAATAGGTACCATTGAGCTAGAACTTACAGGTTTGGCCGAACCGATTGCACTAGAAACCGAAATAGCGGAGCAGGAGCTGCCCAATTGGTTGTTGGAAGAGATTGCCGACCCAAATGTGCGGCCCCCGAACAAAGAGGTTATAAAAACGGAAGGCCCTGAATGGGAGGCCAAGGTGCCTAAAATGATGGATGATATTCAATACTATTTGCGTTATATACCCGAGCCTGCAATATACGATAGCGATATATCGGAGACCATGCAACTCCTAGACAATATTGAGTTCTTCGGTGATGAACGGGAACTTCCGTTATTGGAAGAGCTAATGGCGAAGGAGAAGAAAGAAGAAGCTTATGAGCGACTTCAAGATATTATAGCTCGTTTTCGAGGAAATACGCAACCAACAGAGGATGGTATATTTAAACTGACGCCACCTTATAGCATTTTTGAAGAGTTTTTTCGCCATTGCGATACAGAGTCCAAATTGATACTCCTTAGCGAAGTAACGGCAGTAGGTGACGAAAAGGAAGTTTATTTCCTGGAACGGCTATTGGATGATCCGGAACCGAAAATTAGGGCAATGGCATCCGAAACCCTGGCAACTCTTAAAGAACGTCTTTCCATAGCAAACCCTGACCCTGATAAGGGCCAAGCTGCTAAAATTTATGCCGAGAGTGAAAAGATGACCAATAGTGAATACCAACAATTGCTCAACGAAATGCAAATAAAACCGCCAGTGGAAGCCGAGATTTTTGAAATCGACTTTGAACTTTCACCAGAAGGGGAAACATATGAAGATGATGTAATCAGAGGAATTAAAGAAACACCCGATAATGGTAGTTCTTTTTTGAGCATATTCCGAAAATTTAACACGAAATCACGGCCGAAGCGTAATGGATAACGATGTTTTTCAGATAGTCTTACAATATATAAACGTGGTGTTTTTCACGTTTACCGTGGTGTTGTTTTCAATGTTCACCATCATGGGCTATTTGTCAACTCGAAACTCGATCCATTATCGTAATAAAAATAGTTTTAGTGACCTTTCAAAGGTCATGGCATCGCCTTTGGCACCCAGTATTACGATTATTGCACCTGCCTATAATGAAGGCCTTACGATTGTAGAGAATATACGTTCCCTAATGTCACTTCGTTATGTGAATTATGAGGTAATGGTGGTCAATGATGGCAGCAAAGATGATACGCTCCAAAAGATGATCGATGC
>CALIIC010000168.1 GCA_938020445.1 uncultured Flavobacteriaceae bacterium
AATTCCTGTAGTTTGGCATAATCGGCCAATGTGTTTTCCAGTAAATATTTACCGGTAATATAGCTTGTTCCATAACCGGGTTGGCGTAGATACAAATGTTGCTCAAAAATCAGCAGTTCTTTCTCTGTTTTCATCCAACCACGCGGGGTGTACTCGCTGTGAATGCCTCCAGCTTCCTCCATGGTCATCTCATTGGCATGCGCATACAACGACCCCAAACCTCTTGCAGCACGCTGTGCGATCATGATGTAGACAATCTCTTTTGTTCTTGGACTATCGTCGTACAAACCCGCCTGCATAAACATTTCTTCTACCGCGGTCGCCGTGCCTTCATTTCTTGAATCAAAAATGTTGTACAACAAGGGCCCTTTTCGTATGTCACTTTTATGCGGTTCATTATCCATACGCGCCAATTCAAACCAATGATAAAAATGGGAGTACAAAGGCCTAGGGTCATAATGCTCGCCGATCAAGAAAAAGTTTCGGTCCTCACGCGGCACATATTCACCCAAATGCGCTCGCAAAGCAGGGTCAAAATACGGTTTCACGGTAACAATGTCTTGTTGGTCTAAAAAATTGATCAAGCTTTTGGCCGCCGCATCGGCCATTTGATCATATGCTTCGGGAGAGTCGGCGGCAACTAATTCCTTTAAGTTTCTATTTCTGTGCTCTTCCAATTTTAAGGAGGCCCAAGCCCGTGAAAGCTCCCGCTTTAGAATCATTACCTCCTCATCCCATGTCAAGGGGACCAAGTGTACATTTTGCAAATACCAGGTATAATTGTCCTTGCCAATTCCCGAAGGACCTGTTTTTGATTTAGATGCCTCTTGCAACCAAGAAACAAGATCGTTGGTGGAAGCGATGGCTTCATCGATTACGGAAACCAATTCCACATCCGCCGCTACACTGGCTTTCCTTTTTAATGCGTTTAGCACCACACTTTGATGTTGAATGTCTTTAATACCCGTAACCCATAAATCGCGCGCATTTCCTGTTAAATTCCGCTTTGCCTGCGCATTTAGGGGGGCAATTACCTTCAAATCAGCCACTAGGCGAAGCCTTTCTTCGGCTGACATGGGAAAATGATAGGTCCATAGTTCTGTGGTGCCATGATGGGTAGGACCCTCATGTGCGGGCACATCACTTCTATAGGACCAAACCGACTTATAAAAAGCAGGATCGCGGGCCCAAGGTTTTAAAATTCGATGGTTAAAATCATACCCGTTCATCTCGGCCCAAACAATCATCCAATCTACTTGATGTGCCACGGGCCAATTTGTTGTGTCAATAGCTTTTAGTCCCGCCTGCAATTCTTTAAACCTTGGCCACCGCTCTTCAAAAGTTTCAACCGTATAATCGGGAGCCCCATCTAGGAGCGGGGGTTTTTCAAACACCCTCCATTTTTTAAATAAGCTGACCAGATCTAGATACTCATTGGAGGTGAAATTTTCTGTCGCGGTTTGGGTTTCAGCGGTTTTTTCTTTCTCGCCGCTTTGACAACTTATAAAGAAGGTGCAGATAACAAGAAGAATGGCAGTGGTTGTTTTCATTGGATGTTGGTATTTTTTTTGAAAAATTTTATCCTTTATTTGAACTTTGGAATGTTTCGTATATGCCTTGTATCCCAAAGGCTATGAACCATACTCCTCGTTATGGGCTTTTACCTCATTTTGAATAGTTCCTTGTTCATGTCAATATAAACTTGGTCAACTTTTCCTTTCTTCAATTTTGCCATCTTATTTGCATGGTTGTACGTCATTTTCATTCCAAGTTCTCTTATTCTTGGCGAAAAATGGTTTGCCATTAATTTTTTAAATCCTGCCGCGTCCATTTATTCAAATTGCTCAGAACAATTGGATATAGTAGTCAACTATATCTCAGTTATAAAATTACCGTTTAATTATACGCTTAACAAAACGTTTTTTACAAACAGCCTTCCGTGTTTGAACTTTATGGTACCGGAATTTTAGCGGTCGTAGTGTTCTTCAAATATAGTTGTTCACGACCCTCACAGAAAAATGCCCTACACTAACAGAATAAAATTCTCTTAAAAAGAACATTCCATCACATTTGTTGCAAATAACAGCAAATGCGATTGCGATTCTTTCTTGTGTTTTTAGGGCTTTCCTTCTTTTTTACGCGAGGGCAAACCACCACCTACCAAGGAATCGTTGTAGACGACAATACCAACGAAACGGTGCCCTTTGCGACCATTGCAGTATACCATAAGGATGCTTTGCTCAACGGCACTACCACCAATGAAAGGGGGCAATTTGAACTGAAAACCGAAACAGTGTTCAGCCATTTTGAGGTCAGTTTCATCGGATACGAAAGCTTGATCGTTGCAATTTCAACAATAGAAGAACCAAGCAAGCTTAGGTTTGCCCTTCAGCCTTCTATACAGGCCCTCGAAGAAGTGGTGGTGCAAGGCGAACAGACGACTTCAAAATTAAAGATAGACCGTAAGGTTATTAACCTAGGTGCAGATCTACAACAGGCAGGTGCCACCACCTTGGAAGCTTTTGACCAAATTACCGAAATACAAACCGATCTGGGCACAGGCAGTTTATCGCTTAGGGGTAGTGGCAATGTACGATTGCTCGTGAACGGCAAGCCATCGAGTATCAACCCTACGGAGCTATTGGAACAGCTACCCGCTTCCGCTGTGCAACGAGTGGAAATCATTACATCACCTTCGGCCAAAAACCAGGCAGACGGTCTTTCCGGAATCATTAATGTGGTGTTAAAGAAGAACAGGGCCAAGGGCTTAAATACGAACTTAAATGCCGGGGCGGGGACCATGCGGTATAGCTATGGGATCGACGGCAACTACAATTTTTCTTGGATCAATGTGAGGTGGAACGTCTCCCAGTCGGGCCGGGGAATGAATAGCAAACAAACGATTTCTCAACTGTATGAAAATGGGGATACCAGAGATTTTTTTAGTCCGCACGATTTTAACGGACTGGTACGAAAACTAGATGTAGGGTTCGATTTTTTTATCAACGAAAAAAATGAGCTTTCCATAGGGGTTGACCATACCGATGACTCCCATAGTTTTTTCAACGATACTTTTTACAGCAATGTGACGGGAAGGGACGATTATATATACGTGCGTAATTCGTCGCATGCGCATAATACCACCAATGCCAATGCCAATTTCAGAACAAAATTCAACAAGGAGAATCACTTTCTGGAAATGGATTATCAGTACACGAAAAACAACAACCTTTTCCCGGCCATAGATTTTGAAGAAGGTGTGTTCCTTTTCAATGAAGAGCGCAGAAACGACAATATCCTTAATGCCCTGGCACTCGACTATTCGGTACCCGTTACCAAAAACATTCTTGTTGAGGCAGGAGGGGCTTGGAATGGTAGAAACCTGGTAAGCTCCATTTTTACAAATCCGGCCCAAGCGTCAGAAAGTTTGGATGTTTTTGAGTATGATGAATCACTTTTGGGGCTATATGGGTTAACGAATGTAAGCACCGGAAAGGTTACTTGGCAGTTAGGTCTCCGATATGAGAACCTGTTATCAAATTCGATAAATCTTTCCAACAACGAAACCACCGATTTAAGGTTTTCGAACCTGTTCCCCTCCCTTCACATATCCTATACGATCAATGAAAAAAACACATTGAACATGGGATATAGTAGAAGGGTAACACGGCCTAATTTTAGAAATATTAACCCGTTTCAAGCAAGAAATCAATACTTCGAATGGATAGCGAACCCTGGCCTGCAACCAGAATTCAGCAACAACTTGGAAACCAATTATCAGTACGCCGGGGATCGGTTAAGCACTTCCGCCGCCTTTTTCTATAGATACAGAACCGATGTAATAGAGCGATTACAGACTATAGATGAAGAAGGGGTACTGCGCAACTTTTTTGACAATATAGGGAAGAAACATTCGTACGGTGTAGAGGCGAATGTGAGTTATAAACTATCCGATTTTTGGAGCAGTCAACTCTCGGCCAATTATTACCACACCACGATAGACCAAGCTGTTTTTTTAAGTTGGGACGAGCTGTATTCAGCGAACCTGATCTTTAAGAACACCTTTAAAATCAGCAAGGCCTTCAGTGCGGATGTCACTTTTAGACAGAATTTTAAAACACAGAATGCTTTCGCCTTCATAGACCCGAGAAATCGGATAGACCTTGCAGTTCGCCTCAAACTTTTGGAGAATAGGTTGGCCATGAACCTGCGTATTGTAGACCTGCTTGACAATAATTTAATGTATAGAACTTCGATTACCGAAAATGTAACCCAAGATGAGGTCTGGCGTTTTCAATCGCAAACATTCGGTTTTCTTTTAAGTACTAGTTATAAGCTATTTCAAAATAAAGGAAAGACCAGAAACAGAAAAAACAGAAACTACCAATACGGGGGCACAACAGATTAATATTTAAACTACTCATATGAAAACGAGATTACAAATGGCCATGATCGGCATTTTAAGTACGATGAATTTTAGCCATTGCCAAAGCGTAAAAGAAGAAATAACACCTAAAGAATTAGCTACATGGCAAACGTTTGATAAAGGCAAAAGCACCGTTCAAGATGACATGCTGATCGTTGAAGAAACGGAAGGCTCCGATGGTTATTTTTTGATAAGTCCGAAACTATATCCAAAAGATTTTGTGCTAAATTATAAAGTAAAAGCACTCTCTAAATCCTCAGTGCTCATCAATCTATTTTGTGTATTACAAGAGGGGAGCAATACAAGGTTTAATTTACCCGAAGAAAACGCTACACCAAGAGAAGTTTGGGATTGGCGCACAGCAATGAAGCATTACAATCTCACGTATAATAATCGGTCGCATGGGAACACCCCTTTTTTCTTTAAAAACACGGCGCCAAATTCGATTGCGTCTCGTGAAAAATTAGATGAAAATATATTTGAAGTCGGACAGTGGTATGAGGTGGAAGTTGGTAAAAAAGAGCATCGGGTTTGGTTTAAACTAAATAATAAAATACAATTTGATTTTGAAGATGCTTCACCTCTAGAAGGCGGGCGATTAATCTTTAGAATAAGCGGCACAACTGGTGATAAGGTGATATTTGCTAAAGCTGCCATCAAAGATATTGTAATTTCTTACGAATAGAACGTACTTTGTTGCAAGTGGAAAACCAGCGTACGTATCAGAAAATTATTCAAATGGAGCCCTATTTTCATGCGCTCCTATGGTGTATGGTGCTCTTTTACCCCTATATAAAATATATGGGCAAAGAGGGCGGTTATGTTATGTCTTTCTTGCATGAGCTGAATTCGCTGGTCTTTAAAATGACCATTTCGTACTTTCTATATCTGTGGTTTTTCCCAAAGGAGAAAAAGGTTAAATGGCTCCCGATCGTCCTGTTGGCTTTTTTGTTAAATGGATGGGGGTACGCAACCACGGACAGTCTTTTTCATCCAGAGATGAATAACTTTTGGCTTCAATTTGTATCGAATACATTGACCTACCTAGGCTTTGGGATCGTTTTTTTTACAATATACACGGTGAAAAAGGGCTACAAGAAACAGCTGGAGATAAACCAACTCACCCAAGAAAAGCAACAAGCAGAAATACGTGCGCTCAAAGCGCAGGTGAATCCACATTTTTTGTTCAATACGCTGAATACCATCTATGCCAATGCACTTAAAAAAGATGACAAAACACCGGGATTGATTCTAAAACTGTCCGATGGGTTTCGATACATGCTGCATGAAGGGCAAAAAGAAGAAGTCAATATCCGGCAAGAAATACAACATTTAAAAGACTATGTACAGCTACAGGAAGAGCGATTGGCAAAAAAATTGGTCGTTTATTTTACCACTTCAATCGATGATGAAAACCAGCGAATGGCGCCTTTGTTGTTCATTGCCTTTGTAGAAAATGCCTTTAAATATACTAGCATCTTAAAAGGTGAAAGCCATGAGATCCATGTTAAAATTGAACTGAAAAATAAACTGCTCAGGTTCTATTGCAGCAACCCGTTTAGCGCGAAAGCGGTTCAGGAGATTGATGTAGATTGGAAGGAAAGCGGTGTCGGAATCAAAAACACCCAAGAAAGATTGGCACTTTTATATCCTGAAAAGCACAACCTAGCACTTAAAAAAGAAGATTCCATTTTTGAGGTAACATTAGAAATACAGCTATGATACAATGTGTAGTTTTAGAGGATGAACGGTCTGCTGTAGAAATAATAGAAACCTATATAGCAAAAACCCCTTTTTTAAAGTGCTTGGGAACCTATGAAAGTGGATTGGATATTCCGTTAAACCAGTTGCAGGCCGCCGACATTCTTTTTTTAGACATTCAGTTACCCGAACTAAACGGCCTTTCTTTTTTAAAAACCTTACAGAACCCGCCACTGGTCATTGTTACGACCGCCTACCCTAATTATGCTATCGAGGCATTCGAAGAAGCGGTTACCGACTATTTGGTAAAACCATATGCGTATGAGCGCTTTTATAAATCGCTTTCGAGGGCGCGCTTGCTATTGACCACCCAAGCAAAGGACAAAAAAAATCAAATTTTCCTCTATGCCGACAAGACCATTTACAAGACCAATATTGAAGATATTCTATTTTTAAAAGCCGAGGTAGACTATGTAAATGTCGTGACCCAAGAAAGAGAAGTATTGGTATTGGATAGCCTTCAGAACTGGTCCGAAAAACTAAGCCAATTCAATTTTAAAAGGGCACACCGTTCCTATATCGTGAACCTGGATCAAATTGAAAAAGTGTCCGGCAATCAAGTTTTTGTAAAGGGGAATGGTCTTCCTATCGGGAGAACGTATAAACACGATTTTTTAGAAGCCTTAAAGAAAACAGGACTTTTTTAAGCTTTGTATGCGAGTACCGCTTTTCTATCTACGCTTTTAAGGTGAACGGCTTCTTAATGGGAAACAATTCGAAAATTCTTTTACTTTCAACAGAAATTTAATCCAATTATTTTGAGAACAGTATGTATAATAGCCCTAAGTTTTTTAGGATGTCTGAATTCTTGTAAGGAAAATACACAAGCGCAATCAAAAGAGACGAAAACGCCTGAACGAGCAGTAGTCCGCACCGAAAACCCAAGCGATCTATTGGCCGATATGGAAAAGGCGTATGGCGGATGGAACGCTTTGCGCCGCAAAAAAGATGTAGAATACCACTATGCGTATACCGTCCCAGAGGGGAAAGCGGATATCTCTACAGAACGCTACATATTTGAAGATGAAATCTCTTTTGGCCATTACACTCGCCACGAAATAAATACGTTGCCGACGGAGAAAGGAATCGTGACCCACCTGTTTGATGGTGAAAAGACAAGGATGACCCTTAATGAAACCGCCGTAGAAAATGAAAGAACCGTTTCAATAGCACAGTTCGTACGACGCGCCAATTATTTTTGGTTTGTAATGCCCTATAAATTAAACGACCCGGGGACGATCGCCAAATACCTAGGAACAGAAGTTTACAAGGGTACTACATATGACAAGTTGGAAGTCACCTATGACCCCTCGGTAACGGGCAAAGAGAAAAATGATATTTACATTCTCTATATCAACCAGGACACGAAAATGATCGACCGGTTTTACTTTTCCCTTCCCTTTTTAGGAATCGATGCTCCCTTGATCATTGCTGAGTATAACTATGAAGCCATGGAAGACCAAAAAATAGCAGTGACCCGCAACTATTTCTTGCCCAATACCAATGGAAGTTACGATACAGAACCGAGCATCACGCAAACCCTATCCCAGATTAAGTTTAATAATGGCTTTACCAATGAAACCATTCATTCAGTAGCGAAATAACGGGGAAGCTTTTATTTTCTTGAGGCGCACAGCGCGATCATTCCCCTAAGTTCGTCTTTTGAAGTGTTGAACAGGTATCCAAGCTATTTTAATGACAAAACCGACAAATAAAAATGATGTTTGAAAAGATTTTAAAATGTAAGAGTGCTATGGTAGTTCCCTTTATAACCATGGTGCTTATAAGCTGTTCAACAGCAAAAAGCTTAAAGAACACTCCAATTGGCTTAATAAACAATGTTTCTTATCAGGATTCATCATTTGACAATTCAAATGCATCAAACGGGTTTTTAGTAAGTCATAACAACAAGACCTATGCTATTACGGCAAAGCATGTTTTAATGATTGCTAAAACCGATGCAATGAAATTCGTTGATTTTGAAGGAGGTTTGAAGCAGTGGAAAATGCACACGAAAGATGATAACAAAAAATATACTGTTGTCGATAAACTATTGAATTCAAATAAAAAAGACTCACTTACTTGGAGCTATATGGACACCAATTGGGATACGTATGACGATTGGTTGGTTTTCTCGGTCAAAGAAAACAAAACAAATCATACGCCATTATCTTTTCGGAAGAAACGACTAAAGAAAGGAGAACTTTTATATGCAATCGGATGGACCTATGAAGATACAGTAGGTTCACAACGCAGCTATGAATACAGATTCGATACTACTGAAGGAAATTTTCACAACCTTGTACAAATAAATGGCCCAAAAAGTATGGGCGGCCTAAGCGGATCTCCCATAGTGGACAAGGCAGGACGAATTGTAGGTTTGGTCTCATCTGGCGGAGAAGATGAAAAGACGAAAGAAGTATGGCTTCAAGCCACTGATATAAAACATGCTTTTGAGTTTATTTCAAACATAGAAGAATAGTAAACCGAAAATAACAGCTGGTTTTCTGAAAGTTTAAAACCGTCTCAGGGAACTTTAACATCATAAAATATAGAAATATGAAGATTGGTCTTATGCTTGTATCAACACTATGTGCCTTTGGATTGGCAGCCCAAACGGAATTCCCATCCCTGAGTCCAAAAGGGAGTGTTGAACAAAAAGTTGGAATCACGACAATTTCAATAGAATACGAGCGTCCCATAGCAAGAGGACGTACCATTTTTGGGGAACTTGTACCTTATAAAACCTTGTGGCGAACAGGCGCAGGGAATGGCACCAAAATTAAGTTTGATGACGATGTGGTAATAGCCTATGAAAAAATACCGGCAGGGCGCTATTCATTGTTCACCATTCCAGATAAACAAGAATGGACAATCATCCTAAATAGCGATACAACTGTATATGGGTTAGGAGGTTATGACAAAGTCAAGGATGTAGTTCGTTTTAAAACAAAAGTAAAAACAACCGATCGGTATTATGAAGCATTTACTGTAGATATTGATTTAATGGAGGCCAATGCCGAATTAAATATTTCCTGGGAAAATACAGCTGTAACGTTCGGGATTAGGACCCAAACCGATACGCGTCTAATGAAATTGGTCAACGAGGAATTCTTGTCAGGGAAGGTCAAAGACCCAGATGTACTTGCTATGGGTGCTGACTACTACTACTTCCAAAATATAGAATTGGAAACTGCCCTAAAATTGATCAATACGGCAATAAGCATGCAAAAAGTATCATGGTATTACGACCTCAAAGTTGATATATTGACAAAGAGGGAACGATATAAAGAAGCACTTGAAACGCTTAAAATTGCAATGGATTATGTAAAGACGAATCCTGAAAATTGGACAGAAGAACAACAGCGCAGTGTCTCAAAACAACAAGAAATAAAAATGAATGAATTGGTACTCAAAATTAGAAAATAAAATGTTAGATATGAGAAGTATAAAGTATATGGCCGTCCTGTTAACGATAGTCAATTTATTGAGTTGTCAAACTCAGAAAACGGATCGTGAAATTGAAGATGCGTTTGTGGAAAAATATGCTCCGGAGAACTTACGAACACATGGTTTCACATTGGCCGTTGATTCCAAAATACCAGAAGTACATCAGCTTTTTAATGACTTGGAAAAGAATTTTTACTTCTATGGTGATAAAGAAGAATTTGAAAAGAAAGCTGCTCAAATAATGGACTTGGATCCCTCCTATCCCAGTGGTTTTTTAATGGGGGGTTTTTATGAACAAGACCCAGAAAAATATAAGGAAAAAGTGACGAAGGCATTTGAACTCTCTAAAAAATCAAATCTAAAATCAGAACGGGATATCATGCAGGCAGAGTATTATCTTTTAGTGGAGGAAGAGTACCTCAAAGCACAAGAGTACTTTCAAAAAGTAGTGGATATGTATCCAGACAGCGCTGCAGCCATTTGGTCTTTAGGAATGGCCTATTATTACAATGGCGAATTTGACAAAGCGTTGGAATGCTATAAAAAAAGCACGGAACTAATCCCCAATCTACCGAAGGGCTATGAGTTTATGTCTGTAATGTACTATTCCAAACAAGACTATAAAAAAGCCTTGGAATACCTTGAAAAGGCGATAGAACACGGTGCCAATGCCAAAAATGATTTTTACTATGCGGAGTACGCTGCGATGGTGTATAATAGAAATAAAATGTACAAAAAAACGATCGATTACATCGAAACGGTGCGAACCTATGGCGAATTGTACAAGAATAGTGAGACACTTACAAAAGTTGCCGAAATTGCTAGGGCGAAATTAGATTCTATCCAATCAATATAGCTTTGAAGCGTACCCATAATCCATATAAAAGACCATCTAAACGATATAGGTGGTCTTTTTTTTATCTTCAATCTGAACGATAGCAGTATGAATTTTATCTTTAAAACGGGAGTGGTCTCGCTGTTGCTGTTGCTAATGGCCAGTTGTGTTACCTACCGAAACGATCAGGGCCGCAAGCGCTTTATCTGCTGTAAATTTACCATGAAACGAAATACAAATAATGCGGTTTACAAGATCATTGATACCACCAAACTGTACGAATTGGTTGCTGTTCTAAACATTCAAGACAGTACGTATTTAGAAGAATTTAATAAATCGTTTCTTAAATTCTATGCCGATGGTAAGATAGGAAGGTTTTACACCTATGATAAAAATGATACGAACGCTTTAAACCCTAAAAAAGCAGCCATGGGGGTTTATAACTACAACAAAGGAATCCTAAGGATTCAGACGTATTTTTATCATGTACAAGGAGGTGGGTTTTTAAAATACAGACTAAAGAAAAGCACTACGGATTTTTTGGAATTTGGTACTGCGGAAACAAGTTGGAAGTATACTAAAATTGACATACCCAAGGAACAGCTGATCTATACACCCGATTGGTAAAATTCCGTTCAAATTTTCCAATGCAAGGGTTTCCTTAAAACCGAACGAAAAAAACTCCCTCACCCAGCATGAACTGCTGTGTAAAGGGAGCAAATTGAATGACTAATTCAAAATTTTAAAAAGTGCCGTACTTATAGAATCTTATCGGCTTTCTCGTTCTTATCTCTCTTTTTCCGCTTTGCGCTTTTGTTTTTTCCGTTTCCAAAGCGGTAGGCCAAACCAACGTACACCGCACGAGAATCTGTTTTAAACTGGCCTTCCTGAATGATGGTTCGAAAGGTTTCAAAGGCGAAGCGCTGCGTTCTAAAAATATCATTAAAGTTGAGGCTCAAGGTTCCTTTGCCCTTGGCAAAATTGTAGCGGGCACCGGCATTCATAAAGAAGTTATCCCTTATATCATATTGTAGAATGCTTTGTCGGCCGCTATAAAAGGTAAAGAGTTGAAATGTGAGGTCTTTTGATGCCTTAAAGCTGTTGTTCAGTTTTGCATTCATTAAAGTGTTGTTTACTGCTACACTTTCACCTTCTATAAAACCTTTTTGGGTTCTGGAATACACATCAAAACTTCCATTAAAACTCCACCAATTGGCAGGTCGGTAAGTGGCAGATACTTCGAGCCCATAGGCATCGTTACTATCAAAGTTATCATAGTCAATGATCAAAACAGTAGGGTTGTCCTGATCAAAAAACCCGCGTCTATTGATTTCATCGCTTATTCGTCTATAAAAACCACCAAATGTAAAATTCCCTTTCGCTAGCCTTCTGCTATAATTAAGTTCTACCGAATTGGTGAATTGTGGCACTAAACTTGGGTTCCCTGTTATGATGACTTGTGGTGTGCTCAATTGCCGTATCGGATTTATCTGATTTAATGAAGGGCGGTCAATTCTGCGGCTAAAGCTCAACTGATAGGTGTTTTCACCTTCTTCCTTAGGGGTATATTTTAAAAACCCGGACGGATAGATGTTAAAAAGTTTGTCTGTAAAAGTAAATAGCGCTTCACCCACTTCGGCGAACTCCGTATCCACATTATAATCCTCCAATCGCACCCCCAAATTATAGTGCCATTTACCTAGACTCTGACTAAAAGTGGTGTAAAACGAATGGATGTCACGGTCGTACCTAAAAGCTGAATTTTTGAAATCAATTCGGTCTGTAGTGTAGGTGTTTTCCGTTCGTCTCAAACGAGTTTCCAAACCAATTTCTAAGGTTGTGACTTCTGAAAGCGGATGTACATAATCTAGGTTTAGGGTCGTATTGGTTCGAGTGTCATCAATAAACTCACCATAATTGCTTATCGGCGTATTACCACTAAAACCAAAGTCATTATTGGTATCACTTTTTAAGGTGTTGTAATCCACTTCGAGCTCAATGGAATGACCTTCTTTTTCAAAATCATGCTTAAAATCGATATTGTAAGAGGCATTGGTATTATCTCTTTTTGTCAAATCAAATTGATTAAAATTAGCAGATGAATTATCTAAGAAACTAATGTTTCGTTCTGCATCAAATTCCGTTTCAAAGAAATTCTGGTTAGTGTATGCCGAAAAAGTGTTTTTGTCATTGATGTAATAATCAACTCCAAATTTTAACAAGTGAGAAGTACGGTCTGCGATACTTAAAATATCTTGACCGGTTCGCTCTACGGTTCTGTTGATGAACCCATTGGTAACTCCCTCTCCCAATCTGTTCCCATAGCTGCCGTAAAAGTTGGCTTTTCCATTTCTATAGTTTAAGCCTAAGGAGTTATTGAAACGCGCCCGTTCGCCATAAGTGAAACCGGTATTTATAGATCCATTAAAACCCAGGTTGGTGTTCTTTTTCAGGGTAATGTTGATGATACCGCTCATCCCTTCCGGATTGTATTTTGCCGAGGGGTTGGTGATGAGCTCAATAGTTTTTATAGAAGAAGATGGTATTTGTTGCAAGAGTTCCCTTGAACTGATATTGGTGGGTTTGCCATCTACCAGTACCCGTACATTTTCATTGCCACGTAAAGACAAATCCCCATCTTGGGTAATGCTCACCGAGGGAATGTTTCCCATAATATCACTTGCAGAGGCGCCTGCAGTAGTTAAGTCCTTACCAACGTTTATGACCTTTCGATCAATTTTCTGTTCAATGGTAGAGCGCTCGGCCGATACTTCAACCGCTTCCAAAGCCACTGCATCTTCTTCAATAGTGATGGTACCCAGATGTAGTTTTCTGTTGTCTTTGACCAGTGTTATCTGTTGTACTCTTGTCTTATAACCAATATACTGCACTTCTAAAGTGTAGTCACCAAAAGTTATTTTTGATATAGAGAATGCACCTGTGTCATTTGTAATGCCCCCTGTAGTGATAGCGTTACCAGATTTAATAATAATATTGGCGTAGGGTACAGGTTCCCGGGTATTTTTGTCCAACACCGTTCCGCTAAGCTCGGCCTGTGCGTAAGATGTTATGGAAATAAATAGGATGCCAATGATTAAAAATAACCGCCTCATGTCTAATTGTTTTCAGTTATTTGAATTGCTGCCGTAAGCGTAACTTCATTTCCAAGCGCCATTTTTGCTGGCGGATAGTTCGTGCCGACCTTGAAATCTTCACGGTTTATAAGACCCGTAATCGTAATAAATTTGTTGTTCGTCTTAAAACGAGGATGTACAAAACTGCCCTTGTCCACTCCCTTTAGCGTAATAGATTTGGTAATACCGGTCATGGTAAAATCACCTTTTATTTCGTAGCTGTTGGCGCCGGTTTTAGTAATAGAGGTACTTGTGAATTGTATCTCCGGATGTAGTGCCGCGCTAAAGAAATCTGTAGACCTTAGATGTTTGTCACGGTCTGCTTGGTTGGTGTTGATCGAGGCTGTTTTTAAGGTAATGTTGATACCGGATAGTACGGAACCTTCCTGTGTAAAGGAGCCTGCGTAATCGTCAAAACCACCCGTAATAGTGCTTACCTTGAAATAAGAAATATGAAAACCAATTTTGGAATGGCTAGGGTCTACCTGCCAGGTAGATTCTTGTGCATGCATTGCAAGAGGGCTCATACCCATACTCATAAAAACGATTAGAATGTAATGCATGGTTTTTGCTTTGTTGTAAATGAAATTCATGTGATTAATTTTGTTTTAAACGAATCTAGCGTTGGAATGAGCATGCGCAGATCAGTGCGTTTAGATAGGCTGGGAAAGATGCTAAAAGAGGTGTACGCAAAGATGAATACCTTTGGCTACGGAAAGGGGCTATTGGTCGTCGGGTAACACCTATTCGTCAACAAGAAGCAGGCAGCTTTATAAAAGAGGTATCTTTATTCTAAATACGGAGTAAATGCTACAACAACTGCAAGGGTTTTTAGAGGCATCAAAGTTCAAGTACTTGATTTTTGGGGTGCTTATTTTTGCGTTTTCTGCCTCTTCATCAAGTTGGTACTATACGAGCTCTTCGGAACTGTTCATTACTTTTGGTATTCGAGTGGTATTGCAAATTTCACTGGCCTATATCATAATCGAGTACTTGTTAAAGTATTTGCTTAATAGAGGAAAACCGAAGATTTTTGCCCTGGCCATTACCATTACATTGCTGGTCTTTTATGTGATTTGCAACCTTATCTTCATTTACTATTTTGAGCCCACCTTTCCTACTACCTATGCAAACTATGTAAAACGATTTGAGGATGCTTCTTTCTTGGGAAGACTTACCAACATAAGTGAGTTTGTTTCAAAATCGTTATACCTCTTGTACCCTACATTGCTATTGCTGGTTTTGAAACTATATGCTGAAAAGCAGCGATTGTTAAGACTGAACGAACAAAAGAAAACTGCGGAATTAGTAGCATTAAAAAATCAATTGAACCCTCATTTTCTGTTCAATACATTGAACAATCTCTATGCATTGGCCTTAAAAAAGTCGGATGATACCCCAAAGGTGATTCAAAAATTATCGGAGATTTTAGACTATATTCTGTATCGGTGTAATGAAGAATTCGTTTCCTTGAACAAGGAAATTGAACTGATAGAAAACTACCTGTCTTTGGAAAAGATCAGATATGAGGATCGGGTAAAAATTTCGTTCAGCAAAAATGTAACGGGGCAAGAAAAAATAGCGCCATTATTGTTGCTTACCTTTGTTGAGAATGCCTTTAAACATGGGGTTGCCAATGAAATGAACCAAGCGAATATAGACATCAATATCTCAAAAAAAGGAGCACAATTAAGTTTTAAGGTGGAAAATAGCAAACCAAAAGCAACAGAGAATAAAGAAAAGAGAGAATCGATAGGGCTCCCGAATATAAAAAAGCAGTTGGAACTGCTGTACCCCAAGGCATACGATTTAATTATAGAAAATAACACCAGTTCGTTTTCGGCCAATCTTAAATTAGATATTCTATGAGTTATAAGTGTCTTATAATCGATGACGAGCCCTTGGCCAGGGAGTTATTGGAAACCTACTTGCAAAAAATACCAAATTTTGAACTGGTGAATTCCTGTTCAAGTGCGATAGATGCGATTTCTATAATGAGCTCCACGCAGATAGACCTTTTATTTTTGGATATTGAAATGCCCGTATTAAAAGGGACCGATTTCTTTAAAAATCTAGTGCATAAGCCAGCAGTAATCTTCACGACCGCCTATCGGGATTATGCGTTAGATGGCTTTGAGCTGAACGCGCTCGACTATCTATTAAAACCTATTTTTTTTGAACGCTTTTTCTTGGCGATACAAAAGTTTTTGAAACAAGCTCAAATAGGGGGAGTAACGAATGTAAACGAAACCACTACCATCAAAAGCGACTATGTTTTTGTAAATAAATCGAAAAAACAGATCAAGGTTGTTTTTGATGCTATCCTGTATGTAGAAAGCCTAAAAGACTACATTAAAATACATTTGATCGGGGAAGCGCCTTTAACGATAAAAGAGAGTATCTCTGTTTTCGAAAAACGTATTGACGGCCGGTTTATTCGCTTACACAGATCCTATATTGTAAACAGCCAAAAAATTACTGCCTACACCAAAAATGATGTTGAAATCGGAAAAATGGAAATTCCGATCGGAAACAATTACAAAGACAATTTACTTCCTTTTTTAAAATCAATGTAGTCTTACAGTTCACTTCAAGGTTGTTAAAACGGTCTTGCCTTTATATTAAAAAGAGGTCCCTTTCCATTTAATTGAAAATCCCCGAGACATCCATAAAATAAGAACGCATACGGTATGCGTACGCATCTCATACTGTTTTCTTTTGAGGGATATGAAACCGACTTTAAATTAGCCGCATGAATTTAAAACTTAAAATTTTTAGTATGAAACAAACAAAATTAGCACTCGTATTTGCCGTAATATTTTTTGGTGGAATGCTGTCGAATGCACAGTCGAAAACAAAAAAATGGGATTTTAAAAAAGGGGAGGTTTTAGATATTCTCTTGTTTAATGGAAAACCGGAATTACCAAAGCTTTTTCCAAAATACAAGGAAACTGCTTTCGCTTTTGCCCTTGAAAAAGGATACCAACCGCAACCCTTTCTTGCAGTTGCCGAAACTACGCAAGGAGGGTATCAACCAGATACCTTCATCATTGCAAAATGGACAGATTTGGAAGGTAGAACAGCATTCACCAATGAAATAGTAGGTAAAGTGCCCGATTTTCATCAGCAACGCAGAGCAATGTGGTCTTCGTTTTCGTTGGCTTATTATGAAGTAGAAAGGGACATCTCATTTGAGGCGGACCCCAATAAAGTATTGGTAGCTACCGCCTATTGGAAAGATGGCGCTTCTGAATTCGGTAATTTTAAAAAAGAATGGCTAAAAAAAGCCAAAAGTACAGGTGGCAAAGTGATCATCGAACTAACAGGCGCAATGTCAACCGTAGGGTATATGTATAAGCCAGATTATATGGTCATTGCCGAATGGAACGATCGAACTTCCTTTGATACTTTTGCCAGAGAAAGTGCGAAAATGGGAGAAAAAGGGATTCAGAACGTACACCAATTTATAATTGAATAACGAATAAAGCTGACAGGTACACCTTGCTTGTCAGCTCATTTTTAAGCTATGGAAACATTCATAAATCAGCTGGTTTATTTTGGCTTTTTTCAAAGCCTTTTCTTGCTATGCGTCTATTGGTTTTCGGCAAAGAACAGAAAAAATATAAATGGCTATATCGCCTTTTTGATTTTTGTGCTGTTTATTGGATTAAGTGGCCGTGTTTTATATCTCTCTAAGGTTTTTGGGAATAACTTTAGACTGATTACAATTTCGGAATTTGCCATTTTACTTTTCGGGGCTACGGTCTTTCTTTTCACCAAATCGTCATTGACCGATCAGCGGTTTACTGCAAAAGATTTAGTCCACTATATCCCCGGTGCTGTTTACATCCTATTCGTGGTTTTTTATTTTATAACCCCCTCCGATGCAGTAATCATAGATAGGGTAAAAAGAGGGGAATTGTATACGGTGGTCAACGTTTTGGTCGGGATTGGCCTTACATTTAATTGTACCTATTGGATATTGAGTTTGAGGCAGTTTTTGCGATTTAGGAACAATTTAAAAGACGAATTAAGCTATTCGGTTAAAACACAATTTTATTTTAATTTTTTGATGGCCATAGGCGTTTGTCTTTTGGTTTGGATCGGCATGTATTTTATCAGTCTTTTTGGGCCTGAGACCATAGAACGGGAGGCCCGTAAATTCATTTGGTTGGGAATTGCTTTCATTATTCTTTTCATTGCCTATTATGGGATGATAGCGCCCGATTTATTTAGGATACAAGCGTTGAGCCTGCCACAGAAATATACACAATCCAGATTAAGTCATGCAGAGCTAGATGCATTGAAAACACAGTTGGAACACATGATGACGGCCCAAAAACCGTACTTAAAAGGGAAGTTAATGAAGGCAGAATTGGCGGCCATGCTGGGGATTAGTAACCCCGAATTAGCACGACTGTTGAACGAATGTATTGGAATGAATTTCTTTGATTTTGTCAATTATTATAGAATAAAGGAATTCATAGCATTGGCTAAAACCGATAAGGCCAAAGAGCTTACCTTTTTTGGCTTGGCGCAAGAAGCAGGTTTTAATTCAAAAACTACGTTTAACAAAGCATTTCGAAGCTTAATGGGGACTTCGCCTTCCGCTTACTTTAATAGCGATCTATAATTACAGAATGCTGCTTTCTTCTGCAAATCAAATCGAAAAGTACTGGTACAATGATTGAATGACTTGCGGTCTGATAATTAGAATTTGACGATTGTGAAGTGTACAGGATGTATGTTGAGATTGTCATACTCAAGTAATACACAAGCACCCAATAGGTAGAACTACAACGATATATGATCCAAGTATCAAGGTAGCCAATATTAAAATTGTGATAATCAATAGCATTTTATTGAAAAAGACACTTTATTTTCTTAAGTTACTTATTATATTAAATGAATTATAGATTATGGACATAATAAATGAAGCATTGGCTTTTGAAAAAGCGAAAATGAGCAATATGTCAACAAGCGACAGAGTAGTTGCTTCAAGAGAAGCAAAACGCCTAATATTAGCATTAAACGAGCTGTATAAGCAGTCCAAAGACGCAAGTCTTATGGATATTATGAAACGATTGACCGTAAAGAAGAAGAAAATCGAAAAACGTTTAAAAGGAAGACAAGATCCGGCGTTTTAAGATATCGAATTATACCCTATACAGCATTTCTTAGGTGCTATGTGAGGAGTATGATTTTATCATACCCGTTGCAAATATTAAAATTGAACAGTTTAAAAAAGGAAATGTTCTGTAAGCATTTAGTGTAAAGTGCAGTTTGAAAACATTGCGGATTCCGTTTGAGTTTGCCAATTACGCGCCTATTTGTTTACATTCACCTTGTTTTATTCACATGAGTTGCTAAAATTCGTCCTTTTTCGGCTTTAACTGCAGGGTGTTCCCTATGTCCCCATATTTTATCTCTTGCCATTTTTGAACTCGTTTGTAGGTCTACAATAGGCATTGGATACTCTTTGCCAATGGTTACACCGCAGAAGATTTGTTCCATAGCACTCATCAGCCAAGGCTCGTGAATATAAGCTTTTGAGACATTTGCAAGTTCTGGAACCCACTTTGCAATAAATGTTCCGTTTGGATCATGTTCCTGGGAATTTTTTACAGGGTTATAAAGGCGTACGGTGTTTATACCTGTAGTACCCGCTTGCATCTGAAATTGTGGGTAGTGAATACCCGGTTCATAATCTAAGAACTGACACGCTAAATAGTAAACGCCCTCTCTCCAATCTTGGTCTAAATTAAGAGTCAAGAAAGATACGACCATGGCACGCATTCTAAAATTGATCCACCCCGTTTGTTCAACCGCTCGCATACAGGCATCTACAAGCGGGTATCCGGTTTTACCAGTCTTCCACGCTTTTATGAATGCCTCATTTTTTGTATGTGCTAACAGTTCATACCCCTTGTTGATACAATGGGTCTCGTAAGTACACTCAACTTCAAATTTCTGGATAAAATGACAATGCCAGTGCAAACGGGTTAACATTCCGGAAAATGCGGTGTCATTGGCAGTACCATTAGGATGCGTACCAACAAATTGAAACACCTGTTTTATACTAATATTTCCCCAAGCGAGATAGGGAGATAGCCTACTACAAGCTTTTCTGCTTTCAGTAGGTTTAGAAATGTGTCTGTGATAGTTAAAGCCTCTTTTATGAGTGAAAGAATTTAGGTAGCGCCAAGCATTTTCTTCTCCCGCAGGTTGATAGAGCTTGGGGTATTCTTCTAGTTTGAAAATCAATTCTGTAGGCAAAGAATACGGGTGTTCAATGCGATGAAGCTTTGATACGGAATAACTGTTCTTTAGAATAGGGGCGTGCATTGTGGCATGCCATTTTTTGCTCCAAGCATCCCTATTTTTAATACCCCTTATAATGCCATCACGCTGATATTCTGTCCAGATGATATGGTTTGAATTGCAAAATAATTTGATTTCTTTGTCTCGTAGCCAAGTAGTTTTTATGCCACTTTCCTGGTAGCTAAAAAGCTGTTTTATGTTATAATTTTCATGAAGAAAGGCAAAAATGTCAATTGCAGTTCCATAGAACAATTCAATACAACGATTGTATTTTTTTAATCGCTTGTCAAGTGATTTTATGGAATGATAAACAAATTGCAAATGCCTGGGACTTGTATCTGGATATTGAATAATATTGGGTTCGAAAAGATATAGGATAACGTACGGAATACCAGCTTTTT
Organism: uncultured Flavobacteriaceae bacterium; assembly: GCA_938020445.1. Taxonomy (GTDB): domain Bacteria; phylum Bacteroidota; class Bacteroidia; order Flavobacteriales; family Flavobacteriaceae; genus Pelagihabitans. The sequence goes on from CALIIC010000168.1 coordinate 20,329, forward strand.
CGGCGGTATACAGTGGTTTGTGGTCTTGTAACCGAAGATCACGTTTTAACCAAACGATATTAATAGTTTCCCGAATCAAGGTATAATTTTTACTTTATAAGTGTTTTGAAAAGATAACGGATCGGAATAGTGATTTTTACAGCAAATACCATCCTTTACTCACAACTAGCTTGAGTGTCTTTATTTTTCCATTGGATCCAATATTCCTGCAAGCCTTCAGGCGTTTTTTTTAATTCGCTAATGGAGAGCGTATGTCCTGTCATCAACAAAGTATTTAGTTCCGATTTTCTTTTTGCCAAGGCTGGGCTATGATTCCAACCCCCTACATGATCGAAAGAGGTATAGGCCTCGCACTTTTCATCAACTACCATAAAAGGTATTTTTAGGTGATAAACCACCTTTCCAGAGCCCATACCCTTGGTAGACATGTTAATCTTAGAGAAAGCTACCTTACAATAGTATCCTTGGTCATAAAGTGCTTTCAGTTTATCCCCAACACTTCCCGCCATTTTGTTTGAAAACTGATGGGCTATATCGGCACCATGGATAAATTCGGGTCCGGTGTAGGTTCCTTCACAACCGCCGTCGTCGCAGTTGATTTGGGAATCATTTTGACGGCTAGTCTTGTTCTTAGAAGTACAGAACAAAGTAGAAACGATGGTAATTGCGAAGATGACTAAAAACGTTTTCATGAGCATAGATGGTTTAAGCTCCCGATTTGTGGGCCTATGTTTTGATTTATAGGATTATAAATAGGTTTTTTTATCAAAAAACGCATATTCAATAGACGATACTACAAATCAAATAGGGCGCAACTTGTTTAAAAAATAGATTTGGGGCATAAACAAAAATCTTACATTATGAAAACAAAGAAATCAAATCTTAAACAAAAAGAAAACCATTGGGGTATTAAAAAAGCTTTTTTTATGTGCGCTGTCGTAGCTTTCACGATTTTTTCCTGTCAGAAAGAGAACGAGCTAAATTCAAGTGAAGAGGCATTAGTGACCGATACGACCTTAGATTTTCAACAGCAACGAGAAGAAGAATTCGTCCAAAATTTCGTAAATGTTTTTGGAGTATTCTCAAGACAAGAGGAATTATTGACCGAAATAGGCGCTGCCGATGAACCCTTGTTACTGGATCATATTTTGGACGTATTGGGCAAGGAGTCGGGAACGACAAGCAAAATGAATCGTTTGGCGCTATTTAATGAAGAATTGACCAAGGAAACGAATGGGATGGAACGTACCGATGTGCTGTTTGATCTAGGCGCTTCCGGGGAAATCGATATTGAAAATATGCTATTTGCATTTTTGCCTGTGGGCGATGAAGACCCGTATATTGCCTATGATATCAATGGGAATCGACTCGGAGTACAAGAAATTGAAACAGAAAAATCAGTGCTGTTTTTTGATCGTTACGGATGGCACAGTTACTTAAATGAGATGGACGCCATCAACAAGGCCTATGTTTCCGAGGGAGCGTTGGATACGGAAGTATATGCAAAGGTGAAGGCTTGGCAAGACATGACCGAAGACCAGATAGAAGCCAGTTTAAAGGCAGAAATGGATAGAAGTGCTGAAAAAAACACGGCAGATATTCTTAGTATCGGAAAGGTAAAAGCAAAAAAATTAAAAGGAGGAAATAGAAGACCTGAAGTATATGCAGTAATTACGGGGGTAGACGACAACCAAAAGGCGATGGCCATAAACGTTCCGCTAAAATACATCAAGGCCGAAAACGTGTACAACTTACCAGTGGGGGTCATAAATAGAAAAAATGGCGTCACATTGGCAAAATGGAGCGATTTTGATATCGAAACAGTGAATGTTATTTTCTTTGAACGAAACCGAAAAGCCGGATTCTTTAGACAAGTAATCAATTTTGTAAAAGGGCTCTTGGGAATCTTAAAGAAGTTCAAACTATTCCAAGGAACTATATTTAACAATGCAGAAGCCTTTGTGGCGGAGCTGGACAAAGTGGTGCCGACTGCTAGAAAAGACGATTTATTGGATATGTTCAGAATCAATTCCAAGGCAGGCAAACCAAAGAAAAAAGGGGAACCATTCCCTCGGAGAGCGGTGAAGTTAGGAACCAAAAAGAACATGGAGGTAACGTTCCTAAATAGGCAGGTTTAATTCATGTAGTTTGAATATTTAAGGGTAAAGCGGTAGGTGGGGGACCTACCGCTTTTTTTGTATAGGCAAGTAGTTTCCTTCTATCGGGTCAAAATAGCTAACCCGCTTTCAACGAATCTCTTTTCTAAACTGTTGTATGTCCTCATAACCTGTTATTTCCAAAATATCCAATAAAGGAAGCCACCCTAGTTTGCCTTTTTTATAATAGTGGATGAAGAGCTCCCTAAAGTGACTCAGACGATTTGTTTCCGTCTGCAAAAAATGACAGCTTACTGTACTGCCATTGAACAGTGCCAATGATAACGTATTATTCAATCCGCTAGATTTCATGGGAGTTAAAAAAGATGAAGAAGGGTTCATAAAACTGCCTTTGATATCAAAGCCGTCCAACACTATTTTCTGAATTTGTGATAACGAATACACTGTATCTTCAATAGTGATATGGGTCTGTTCAAAGACTAGGGCACCCTTAAATTCTCCAATTTCTTTTTCAGTACGGAAAAAATTAGCTACTCCTAGTACCGCGAAGCAGCCGATAAAAAGAAACCAAAACAGGATGCTAAATGTGTACAAATCGTAGCCAAAGGCGTATTCTAGAAACGTCAAGAACAGGGCAATTGCACCTAATACCAGTAGAATAAGGTATTGATGGGGAACATGTATCCCTGGCTTTTTTACAAAAATCGGCAAAGATTTTGGGGTCATTTTACGTATTGGTACTCGATCACACAGAATAAAAAATATACTTACTTGATGAAAAACAGCCCCTATTGTTTCGGCTGTGTCACTTTATTGGTATTTGCTTTCCGATATTCTGCCTCTTCCGTATTGGTATTGGCGTCGACCATGAACTTCCAAAGACCGTCTTCCATCTTGATTATGGTAGAGAGTTTGCCATGGGTTTTGATTTCCGAGCCATCTTGTTCAAAGTAGGTTAATTCGTAAAACCCGTTGTCTAGAATGGTCTCGCCCAAATCTTCTCTATCGGTAATCTTAAAAACAAGCCGCATCGTTTGCCCGTTCTTTTTGACTTGCTCAAAAAACTTGGAAAAGTAGTTTTGGATGGCTTTGTTCCCATGAATCGAATTGGGATTTGACTGATCATATAAATTAAGAAGTACCGCATCTTTTACATATAATTCTTCCAAGATGCCTCCATCCATTTCAATATAGGCTTTCGAAAAGTTTTCGTAAATACTATTTGGGGTGTTTGCCGTTCGCTGCGCATGCAGCATCTCTACAAATGCGAACACACATAAGAATACACACCAAGAATAAACTGCATTTTTCATGATTTTCCAATTTTGATTTACCGCTTTACAAGCTTCTTTTTGAAAGGTACAATTTTTTCTTTTTGAACATCTCATGGCGAGGGTCTTAAGTAAATTAAAAAAAATCAAAAAAAAATGTCCCCAAAAAAAACGAGCTCAGATATATAGAAACACACATGAATAAAAAACGCATACAATGTACTGGTACGCTGTACTCGCCTTCAAAGAGAATACGGTAAAAGTATGGTATGTGTAGTATGAATCAAATAAAGAGAACATATGAAACTGGGGCAACACCTTTTTAAAAAGGATCAGCCAATATGGGGAAAACCACTTATTGAGTATGATCCAGAGCGAATGAATCAGGTATTTTCGGAAATCCCTACAGCCGAAAACACCGAAGAACTTCCATCGTTCCTACCGAGCAAATCGTGCGATATCTCCTTGGAAACCGAGCTGTATTTAATGCTCCACTCTAAATAGGATACCATGGTATTTTCAGATCAAGAACTAAAAAACATGGCCTACCGGTCGGTACATCTTGGTATCGAACCGCGGGAGGATTATATTTTGGACGAAAAGAAGATTCTTAATGGGTACAAATCAAAAAAGTACTCTCTAAACGAGCAGATAGGGGTGCTGGGAGAATCATTGGCGGATAATATTCGCAAAATGGAGATCATTCGGGGAAAACTTTCCAAAGAGGTGGTATCGCGAACCCGGGAAAGTTCAGAAATCATCCAAGAAGAAATAGACGCGTTGAAGGTTGAAATCGGAGCACAAAAAACGGGCATCAAAGAACACATTCGTAGGTGTCAATTAAATGGTGATACACTTGATTGCCCCTACAACATTGATGAAATTACTACAATTGACGATTTTGAGCCAAGACAAGAAATTCCTCTTCCGGAAGTGAAAAAAAGCGCCAAAAGAATTCCTTTTTGGGCGCTCTACTTGGTGGAAGTGCTGTTTATTTTCGGAGAGGGGATCTTGTTTTATAATATTTTGATGGAGACCCACGATCTGCCCGTTATTATTTTGCGGAGTATCTTTTTTATCCCCATTGTTTTTGCGGCGAGCTTTTTAACCTCCAGAAAGATTTCCCTTCGTTGGGTATGGCTTCCCATCATGTTGATTTCAGGAGTCTATGCGATTTTAGGATTTACGGTGTTCGAATGGTTCTTAGAATCACAGGCCTTGGATGAAACCCTTACTTTTTCGGGCTTCTTTATTAAAAATGGCTTCTTGATCCTCGGGGCTTTGATGATGGTTACCCTAGCACTCTTTTTGACCAATGCGGTGAAAAGTATATACAATCACCAAGAACGGAAAAACCGTAAAAAGGATAAAAATAAGGCGCCCGAACCCCTTCCGGAACCAGTTGAAAAAACACCGCAGCAGGGAGATTTGGACCTGAAGCTGTTGGCATTAAAAGGCTCCCTTAAAAAACTTCGAAAACTAGAGGAAAAGCTCACTAACTCAAAAGAGGCCGGTAAAGACGAATTCAAACGTATCCTCGGCGATGTTTCCATATTGGAAAGCAAAACCGAGGAATTGTCGGCCCAGATCGGTTCTTTCTCGAAAGAGTTGGACACCCTTGAGACCAACTCTATGGAAGAATTGAGCAAGTACCGAGAGCACTTTGAGAACTATAGCAATGGGGGGCGACCTGTACAATGGAAAGGGTACGACTTCAGCCGCATTTAACAGATACAAAAAGCACAGCAGATGAAAAAATGGATCACTCTTGTCATATGGGGCATCATCACCTCGTTTTTGACAGCATGCAATACAGAATGTGAAACGGTCACAACACGGAACATTACGATTTTGGTAGATGCGACCGACTCGCTGCTGGTCGATAAGGCGCAGTATGAATTGCGCAAGGAAAATTTCCAGGAATTAGTGAACGAAAAGCTTGGTCTTGAAGAACAGCCAAGCTGCTTTACCGTCAACTACGATTTTGGGTATATTTCTACCCATAGCTATTACAACCCGACCTCTACTCAATTGACCCAGACGAACTGGGGCGAAGCGAAGAACAAACAAGTATTGGGGTGGCGCAGCTTCTACAGTGCACATGAGGAAAATCTAAAAAGCCTTGATTCGCTGGGCAATATGGAAAACACCTCGCTCTTTCCGACTTTGATGAAGGCCATTGGTAAAACCGATGGGGTCATCGTGGTGGTAAGCGACCTGATCGAGAACAACCCGGCGGTTAATTTTTACAAAGACCCACCAACCACACCTGAACAAATGGAAAAAGCCTTTCAGAAAATGGAGGCCTATTACCTCCCCGATGCTGTGGGGAAAAGCGACGAGAGAGAGGTGCTGTTCATCGTAATGTCAGAACCCAAAAATTCGGCCGTGGTTCATAAGGCTAGGGCTTTTTGGAAGTATGCGCTGGAAGAACATATGGGGCTGCAGGTGCGCTTTGCAGACGGAATCTCAACACTCTAAAGATGCCAGCGGTCGTTGTTTATTTATTGTTGATCGTGCTGGCAATCTTCGCCTGTGTCCTTTTTTATATTCCACGAAAAAATTGGTTCAATACCGAGGTGGCGAAAGAAGAAGGGCGCGGTACACTCATTGTACTTCTTATAGGAATAGGCACCAGCCTTGGCTGTTTTTTCTTTAGCAAACTGTTGTTTTCGGCCTTTTGTCTTAGTGTTGCCTCGAGTATTATCGAATACAATATTTTAATGAACAACGTTTACTGGGTCGGGGCCGAATTGGTATCCCCCTTTCGAACCTTCAAGTACCCGCTTTCTTATTTCGGACTTCATACGTTGTCCTATTTTGCAGGATTGTACGCAGTTTTGTACTGTTTGAGCAAGTTGAACATTACATCAAAGTATAATTTGGCACACGACCGCTTGAAATTGCAATTGATGTGCCTGGGGCTTTTCTTGTTTTTTGAAACCTTGCTCTATGTATCCTATCCTTTTCAAACCTTCGACAGCGCCTGGCGTGTCTTTCATAATTTCTTTGCAGTCTTTGTGGCGCGACTGCACTTCACGGTCTGTCTTTTTGTTGCCGCATGGATTCAGTTTCATGCACCATGGGTAAAAATGGCCTTGGAGTCGAAAGTATTATCCATACGTTCGAATTGGCTTTCAAAAATATTTTCTACCACCCGCAATACAATTGTTTTTTTTATAGGTCTTGGGATGTTGTTTTTAGTCCCCGCCTACTTACGATCCTATGCCCCGGCCAATGCGGGCCTTGTACTTTCATTGGTATTCAATGGGAGTCTCTTGTTCGTTTTTTGGCGGTGGGTAACACCGGCCATGATACATTTGATGCGATTTATTACTGATTTTGAAAAACGAAAAACGATCTAAACCCAAGGAAGATATACAACCATCAAGGACCACTAAACAAATGCAAATGAAAGATTGGGTAAAGGCGATACGAATGATAGGAGGGGTGTTTTTGGCATTGGTCCTATTTCATATTATTTGGCCCTCCAAAATGAAAATGGAGCCCAATGCCCACTTTATCTCCTCTGTGCGGGATGAAAACCACCATATCCTGGCTTTGTTCGGTGAAAAGACGGTTCTTAACAATCGGCTAACGAAAGAGGACCTTGCAGCACTCAACACCAAAGGAGAATTGAATAAGTTTCCCATTGTTCCCGTGCTTTCATACGAGGAACTGCCAGAAAACTATGTATACTTTTTGACCAAAATCGAGAATAAAAGTTTTTTCGATATCGGAAAAGACAACCTCTATGGTTTTTCCCTGTCAGGTGTTGCCCGCTTGCTAAAGGGAAAAGCCGATGGAGGTTCGAATATTCCTCAGCAGCTACTTAAAAATGCCATTCATAAAAAGGACGGTCTGGGAACCATTTACCTATCCCGAAAATATGGGGAACAATTGGCCGCCTTTCAAATGATGAAATCTGCGAGTCCGGAGGAGATTCTATTAGCCTATACCAATTATTCGGGGAATTTTTGGTACGAGCGCGATTTCTCCGGACTTATTTTGGCCTCCTATACCATTTTTAATCGCCCTCCGCATGAATTGAACGACCTTGAGATGATGCTGACGGTAAAGACCTTAAAAGGGGCCAACGGACTTAAAAAATTATGCAGTGATCGCTTTGCGAACAAGAAACAGATCAAAGAACAGGTCTTGGACTATTTTGAATTGATCTCCGATGGATCGGAGGCCGATGTAGAGCGCTTGGCGAAGATGAAAAAATTAGAACTGGGATTCGCCAAACGAAGTGGTCTTCGAGGTACGACCGCGCTCACCAATTTTTTTGACCGGTATCGGGGTGATGAGGTGGATCATTTCGCCGTGCAATATATTTCTTCTATTACGAAAGACCGGCAAGATAAATTACAGGAAACATTGCAGCAGTACCAAAAGCGATTTCAAAATCAATTGTTGGTAAGAGGCTATGAATTGCAGGTTTCTTTGATAGCCATCGATATTGAGAGCGGTACCATTGAAGCCGTTTTGGGAAATCGACAAAACAAGGGAGCCATGGCCGATTTAAGCGATTATGGCAAAGGTTTTCAATGTGGTTCCGTATTGAAACCCCTCGTATTTCTAGAGCTTTTCGAAAACTATGGTTTCAATGGGGAGACGGCGCTCTTCAATGGCGATTTAAAGCAGTTTTCGTACAACCCTAGCAATGTAAAGAATACCCTGTTGAACAAGGAAGTTCCCGTTCGCGACGTTTTGAAATACAGCCTTAACAAGGCCGCTGTCAACTATCGGGTACATGCCGATCCCGCAGAAGTGGCCAAGCAGGTCGAAACAAGCTTTGCAAAAATGAACATCGCTTCCGATACAAAGTATCCCTGGGGCGCTTCCTATATCTTGGGAACAAAGACGATGACCCCATGGGAAGTGGCACAGGCCTACCAAATGCTGTTCAATGAAGGCACCATGGTCCCTTTGAGTCCATGGAAATATATCATCAACCCGCATTTGCAGGATACCTTGTTCAGTCGGGAATCAAAAAAAACAAAAAAAAGATATACATCTGATACCGCTGATGCGATCAAAGCCCTGCTCCCGGCCGCCTTCGAAAAAGGAGGCACCTGCCATAGGCTACTTCAATGGCTTCCAGAAGGAAGACAGTACTATGGTAAAACCGGTACCACCGGGAAGGCAAAGGATGGTTGGACGGTATTGAGCGATGGGAAGAAACTGCTTGTGGTTTGGGCGGGGTATATGCAGACTGAAAATGGAATGATTACCCGAAAGGGAGCCCCGCCTGTCCCCAGCAAATCTGGGGGCGGTTCTGCAGGAATACTGGCTGCGATGGCCTACTCCAAATTGTACAACTAGTTTTTTTTGGTTAATTTTATTGGAACAAAAAAAATGCTATTCGACCAAAAATTACATTCTACCCGGCAAGGGTACAAGAAATAGTGCCAAGATAGGTTCTAACGGTGCCGTTCGACTATCTATTTTACCCCTCCCACCAGTGAAGTAGCCAATATTCAATAGAAACGGCTATCCACCCTTTTTTAACCAAATCCTTGATACCCTATAAACAGTGGGTTTAAAAAGGAAATTCTATAAAAGGGACTCTTTGTAAAATGTACTTTTATGAGTATCCGAGAGCTATTTAATTTCAATTCCCGTATATATGAGGGAATCTAGTTGAAAACAGTAAAAAGATAATGAACGATCTTTCTAAAGAACAGGAAGCAATTATAAAAACCATCCAGAAGGGAGGCAATGCCCAACATATGGAAGCAACAAGCGCGGACGTTCCTTTAGATTATCGAAAATTACAAACCTATTTGTTGCTTCTCTACCAAGCATACCTTCGTACTGAAACGGCGCTTGAACCGGGGCTGAAAATGGCAGTATGGCGAATGGTACAATTCAATGAGGTGTTCCGACAAAAAATTGAACAGACCCAGTTCGATATACTTCAAAAACGACCGGAGACCATTACAACAGATTGGGAACAGGCAAAAGAAGTGCTTTTCCCCATTGAGGATGGTGTTGCGAGCAAGGAGCTAACGGCTTCTGAAGAAAAAATCTTGATGGAGTACAAGGAAACGGCGAACCAGTTGCTCGATTATTCGATTTAAGCCGTTGCCTTTACCTTCGATCCCAATAAGTATTTCTCAATAAGTCTTGGATCTATTTTTTTGCTAATAGGAAGTTGGTAGCAATCAATGATTGCAGGCAATACCGTTTTTGCAATAGTAGCGGCTATTTTTTTGCCTTGACGACAAATCCATTTTCGAAGGGTTTCAAACTCGGTCTTATCAAAGCCTTTTAAGATTTCCAAAAAACGAACCCCCTTTATAAAGCGTTGCCGCAAGTATTCTTTTTTGGCATTGTCAAAACTTGAAAGCTCGATCCAATCCCCGATGCACCGTCGCATTTCTTGCAAGACGGTTTTTTTATAATCCCCCCAAAGCGTCTCGAAGATTCCCGGTACCTGAACCGCTTCGGTATGTTCAAGGGAACCACTGATCGGTATTTTACCTTCCAAAAGGCTTTGGTAATCGATACACATGTTTTTAACCACCGGATAATAATAGGTAGTGGCTTTTGCGGTGCATCTTTCAGGGTCTAATTTCCCGGAACAATAGCGCTGGCGCTCTTTCAGATATAAATCGGTGAAAATACTTTTTGCATGGGATTCCAAATCCGAAGAAAAACCGAACCGCAGCAACCAGTGCTTAATAAGCGGTGCGACAAGGGAGTAAAAAGCAAGGTGCTTTTGATAATCACCTGAATCCTTGAGGTAATCGAAAACAGTATCCCAGCTTGGGTGGTATGTTGGTCTGTGCCCCATTGACAACGTTTGAGGTATTGATTGATCGATGATAAATACCAAGCGCAGTAGGATTCGTTGGTTTGGATTGGTATAGTAAGATATTAGGGCTACTTATATAAACGCTGTCTTGCAAGACTTATTTTAACAGTCCTTCAAATAGATGCTAAAAAAGGGTAAAAAATGTGGAAAAGTATACAATCGACCAAGAAATACCGGGAATTGGTTTGATAGCTGGGAAGACCTTACATTTTTTCTAAATGAATCCCTTTTTCTTAGCAACCTGTAAGAGTTGAAGATCTCCGCCTTCTGAAACTCCAAAAAGCGCTTTTAGATTCTTTTTACGACGCTCAATGGTCGGCATGGAGAGTGGAATGTAGTGTGGCATATTTTTCATTTTCTCCCCGATCGATAGGTGGTAGAGTATTTTACGATCGTAGGCGTCTAAGTGCATCGCACCACCGGCCTGTGTTCCTATTAGTTTATTGGTACGCTCACTATAATAGGTATTTCCATTTAGAACAGCATCGACCGCCTCCAACAGTACATCGGCATCGATGTCATTTTTAATTAAAAACCCGTCGGGGTTCAAAGTGTTGAAAATATTCGAAATGCGTTGCTGATCGTTTAAAGAAGTATGTACAATTATTTTGACGTTTGGGTTGGCCTTTTTAAAATGGTTACCAAAATCTTCTCCGCTCACGACGGTTTTACAATTGGAGGCAGGCAAATTAATATCCAACAATACAATGTCGTAGGGTCGTTTTTGCGCATCTATTTTTTCGAGTACCTGATCACTGTCGTACGCCACATCAATGCTGTATTCTTGATCGGTATCAGCATTCTCAAGTACCATCACATAGCCCCTAACGGTCATGGGATGATCGTCTATGATCAATAACTTTGTCTTTTTGTTCACGTTGTTTAAGTGTCTCTGGATAGGCATTGATGCTTACTCAAAACCGTTTTCCCCAATAACACACATTAGAATCTGTAAGAATTAATATACAGTCATAAATACCTCAATGTTAATGGCGAGGGTAATTTAATTAACTTACTGTTAAATACGCAATTTCCCCTTCATTTTGATGGAAAACCCATCATCGTTGCCATTGTTTGGCATCGCAAGACTTATTTGTATGATGCTTATTGTACGAAGTTATGGTCAAATAGGTATTTTAACATACACCATAATAGAAGAGCCTTTTTCAGAAAGAACGCTTCCACTGATTTTCCTTGATACATGGCGACGTGGTATATTGTATTCCAACTCATATCTAGTAGAAAAGCGACCGCAATGTATTTAGCCTCAAAATAAGACCAAAGGAATTGTCCATTTTGAAATAGGAGTGGTAAAACAATGGAAGAGTTCTTGGAAACAGGCATCATAAAAGATGCTAATTTTGCCCTACCTTAGTGGCGCATGGCGACGAAAATCTTTTGAAATTTACACCCTATATGACCAGATACTTTTTTATACTAAGCGCATTTTCTTTATTGGTTTCCTGTAAAGGGAAAGTGGCGGAAAAGACCGCCCCGGAAGTTCCAGAACCTACCATGGCACAACAGCAGTGGCAACAACTTGAATCGAAAAACGGGAGCAAACCGGTACAACGGCACGAAGCGGCCTTTGTGCGAGTGGGAGCGAAGTTTTATTTGATGGGAGGTAGGGACATTCGTCCGGTAAGTATTTATGACACTGAAACGGGAAGCTGGTCCCAAGGGGCAGAGCCTCCTTTAGAACTACACCATTTTCAGCCTCTTGTTTTTGAAGGTAAAATTTATGTAATTGCTGCTTTGACCGGCGGTTGGCCCAATGAAACGCCTACCAGCCATGTGTATATATATGACCCATCTGCGGATGCTTGGTCGCAAGGGGATGAAATTCCGGAAGACCGTCGGCGGGGCGCATCGGGCGTGGTGGTTCAGGATCATATGGTCTATATTGCCTGTGGAATTAAAAACGGCCATATCGGAGATCACAAAAAATGGATGGATCGGTACAATTTACGTACTGGAAAATGGGAGGTGTTATCAGATGCGCCCAGGCCCCGAGACCATTTTCAGGCCATAGTCGTTGACGGAAAAATCTACGCTACGGCTGGTAGAAATACAGGAATTGATCCTGATGATCCTTTCGGTGGTACCTTAACAACGACCGATGTGTATGATATTGCCACCAATAGCTGGGAAACCGTATCCAACCCTATTCCTACCCCACGCGCCGGGAATGCTGCGCTGCTTTTCAATGGTGAACTTGTGGTCATAGGAGGGGAATCATCCTCCCAAGAAAAGGCACATGCCGAAGTAGAAGCACTGAATTTAACAACCAATGAGTGGTATGCACTACCTTCCTTGTTGCAAGGCCGGCATGGTACGGGTGTTGTCGTGTGGGACAACGCCATGGTTGTTGCCTCTGGTTGTGGCAATCGTGGGGGAGAACCGGAGCTGCAGACCATGGAGCGGTATCTACCGTGAGTCGTGTTACCCGCGAGGCTCTGGCAATTGTTGATTGAAAAACGATAAAAGACCGCTGCGCTGAAAGAGTAAAGACAAAAGACAGTCGTGTTGAAAACTTAAACACAAATGTCAAATTCAAAACGGGTAGCATCTGTAATCACTCTTGTCCATCTTGTTTGATAGACATATCTCTATTGAAAGGGGTGAAAATGGGGTCTACGTCTTTGGTTTCACCGACTACCTCCTGGATTTCTCTTTTAAGATAATTGAGATGGGCAATAGTAAGGCGATCCGTCATTACCGGCAAGGTTCTTTTGATCTTTCCCTGCAAAGTAATAAGATGATCCAGCGCCAATGAACGAACATCTGTATTGGCCGTGTACCCTTCCGATAGTTTCGCTAAAATACCTTCTACAATGCCCTCCGCTTCCTCTGGTTTGTAGAGTGCTATCATATTCGCCACATACGATTTTTGAAGCTTTCTACGATAGGCATTGGTTTGGTAAAATACATTCATATCGCCCCAGATCAAATGGTTAAGATCGTCAATATATTCTTCAGGACGGTAGGGGTCTTCATCTTCGTAGCGCTCTGCAATAAAGGTCATTCTACTTAGTCGGCTACCCCCTAGCAGGTTGACCATTACACTTTCCATGGTTTTGGTGACCGATTCTTTGGATTGGGGAGATTGAATGGCATTCAAAATATCATTTCTGAGCAACCACTTCGGTTCTTGAAATATATGGCTGTTCAAAAAAGCAAGTGCCTGTTTTTGCACTTCTTTTGGTACCAATTGGTATATTTCACCAGATTCGCCCATGGTCTTCGGGGTAACATAGATGCCACCAATGTTTTTCGTGACATGAAATATATAGTCGCTGTATTGGTTGACCAAGGTCTTGTAGATATCATCTAAATTCGAGTAATCGTCGCTATTTTTTCCTTTCACCCAATCGCGTAAACAAGGCGCTATCCGCTGTAGGTTCATAATGCCATAAGTGCTTGCGATCATGGCATCGTCTCCCAGGTCTTCGGTTTGGGAACGAGGGTCAAAATCACGTCCTTCCCCTCCAAACCAGAGGCGAGGGTTGTTCGAAACGCTGTCTATCACCATTTGCGCCAATAACTCTCTTTCTTCATCTAGGGGCAACTGCTCCGAAAAACGGGCGTACCCCCATTGAATGGCCCACCGGTCGTAATCCCCGATGCGCGGCATCAAATCTTCGGCCGGAATATTGTCTTCGGGTTGAGCAACATAATTGAAACGGGCATAATCCATTATAGAACTCGTATGGCCGTATTTTTTTAACCATTCTGCATCTCTTAGTTTCGCTACAGGAGTGGCATTACTTGCCCCCATATTATGACGAAGCCCCAATGTATGTCCCACCTCATGTGAAGATACAAAGCGGATCAAGTTCCCCATCAATTCTGTGTCAAATTGCATTTGTTGTGCCCGCAGGTCCACGGCACCCGCTTGTACCATATACCAATTGTGTAAAAGACTCATGAGGTTATGGTACCAACCAATATGACTTTCTAAAATTTCCCCGCTTCTAGGGTCTACTATGTTAGGGCCATAGGCATTTTTAGAGGGGGAGGCAAAATAGCGCAACACCGAGAACCTAGAATCTTCTAGACTCATACTCGGATCGTTTTCGGGCCACTCTTTGCCCACTATGGCGTTTTTAAAACCTGCCTGTTCAAAGGCACTTTGCCAATCATTGATGCCCTGTATCAAATAAGGACGCCATTTTTTAGGTGTTGCAGGGTCAATATAATAAACAATGGGCTTTTTGGGTTCTACAAGTTCGCCCCGTTTCCATTTTTCCAAATCCTCGGTTTTCGCCTCCAAACGCCAACGGTGTATATAGGTATTGCGATCTACCTGCTGTTGATCATCGCCATACTCCAAATAGGAACTTGCAAAATAGCCTACCCTCGTATCGTAAAATCGTTTTCGCATCGGAACTTTTGGAAGCAATACGAAGGAGTTGTTGATCTCTAACGTGACCACTCCGGCCAAGACAGCTGCGGGGAGTTGTTTCCTTCGGCGCTCCTTGCTATTTTGGGCTTTGTAGGTTTTAACCGTGCGAATCTCGGTGTTTACAGGAAACGAATTAATTTCTTTTATATAGGATTTATCTTTTTCTAGACCAGCGAGTTTATACGATCCTTTTTGCCTACTGCTGAGGGTCAACAAGGGGTTTTCACTATTTACAAAATCAGTGATATCTATTAAGTACGAAGCTTTCTTTTCGTTGTTGGCTTTGATATCAAAGGCCTCCAGGATAGGAGTAATATTTGCATTATTGACCGCTTTTGAAATGGCGTCCTCCTCATTGGCGGCACTTACCAAGGTAGCAATTCGTAAGAACAGATTGTTGCTCGGCCCCCTTTCAAAAATAATTGTGTTTTCAGCTATTTTTTCACCTCCGTAGTTACCGGCGCCCGAAGGTGTTTTTATAAAACGTGTCACTACCAAAATCTCGCGGTTCAGAAGACTATCCGGAATTTCAAAATAATGTTTATCACCTACTTGGTGTACATCAAATAGGCCATTTTGCGTGCGTGCCTCTTTGGTGATAAAGCGATCATACGTTTTCGTTTTGTTAAGGGCAAGTGCGTCAGAGGGTTGATTTTTGTCGGCCTTTCCTACCAACCCAAGTGCCCCACAAGAGGTGAGCATCAAGAATAAGACCATACAGCCGATATAACGTATCATATATAGCGAACGTTTCAATTAAAAGTTTAGTATTGCGCTGGGTTGGTCAAGTATTTTTCAGAAGCGCACTTGTAAAAAGCCGCCCTGCCTTTTAATATACGTTCAAACCTTGCTTTTGGTTGAAACGCACGTGTACCTAAGTATTGTAAGATACAATTATTTGACCAAAAGACACTTGGTGGTAGCAGAAAGTACTCCTTGGAAATGGTGTTTTTTTATCGAAGTAAAATCAACAATGCGCCAATAGCAGTGAGGACCAAAATCATTTTTCGATAAAAATTATCCTTTATTATTTTGACCAACCGTACCCCCAGAAAAAGTCCAATAATAACCCCTGGTATCAAAGGAAGGTTGATAAATAAAGTTTCGGGTGTAATGGTTTCCCACCACCAGATATGAAATGGAAGTTTAAAAATATTTATGATTAAAAAAAGCCATGCGGCAGTACCGATGAACTCGTTTTTTGGAAGGCGCATGGCCAAAAAGAAAATGTTTGAGAAAGCGCCTGCAAGGTTGCCGATCATGGTGGTAATACCTGCCATAAGTCCCATAAAACCAGCAAATACCCAGTGAGAAGGGACCGTTTTCGATTTCTTACGGTCCCACCAATACATCATTACGACACTGCCTAAAATAATAAAGGCCATTCCTGTTTTGAAAGTGCCCTCATCCAAATCTTTACCAATGAACGCGCCGATGCCCACACCCGCCATCATCCAAGGTAAGAACCGAAAAATATAACGCCATTGGGTATGGCGATTGTAGTAAACAACTGCAAAAATATCACCCAATATCAATAACGGAACGATTAAACCCGTAGATTCTTTTGCCCCGAAAGCCAAGGCCATGAGCGTAACAATTATGATTGCGATTCCTTTGATTCCGGATTTGGAAATTCCCACGATCAATGCCCCGATAAAGGCAAGGCTCCATGAGGTTATGGATATTTCGGACAGTGGGGCTAACAGCACAATGGAAGTTTAGTCAACAAAGCACAAATGTATCCCAAATTATTTTATCTTTAACTGATAACCAAACAACCAACTTATGGAATTAAGCGGACTCGATTATGGCTTCATAATCACCTTCTTCTCTATTGTCCTGGGAATAGGAATTTATGTTTCCAAAAAATCGGGAAAAGATTCGACCGAGTTTTTTCTATCGGGAAGAACCATGCCTTGGTGGTTGCTGGGCCTCTCAATGGTAGCTACCACTTTTTCAACAGATACTCCTAATCTGGTAACTGATATTGTGCGTACTACCGGAGTATCGGGCAATTGGGTATGGTGGTGTTTTTTACTTACGGGGATGCTTACCGTTTTTGTATATGCAAAACTATGGCGGAAATCGAATGTCAATACAGATCTTGAATTTTATGAGATGCGGTATGGCGGTAAGCCCGCAAGTTTTCTTAGAAAATTTCGATCCATATATTTAGGGGCCTTG
The DNA here is from genome assembly GCA_938020445.1 of uncultured Flavobacteriaceae bacterium. Classification (GTDB taxonomy): domain Bacteria; phylum Bacteroidota; class Bacteroidia; order Flavobacteriales; family Flavobacteriaceae; genus Pelagihabitans. Next base: position 37,129 of record CALIIC010000168.1, read on the forward strand.
TTCAATATCATTACCATGGCATCGGTAACATTGGCCGCTATAAAAATTGGTGGAATCATGTTAGGGCTCGAACCTTGGGAAACGGTGGTCGGTGCGGGGCTTATAACAGTTGTTTTTAGTGCTTTAGGCGGATTTAAGGGAGTGGTATACACCGACTTTCTATTGTTTTTTGTGGCGATGGCCGGCGCAGTCGGTGCGGCATATTATTTGGTGAATATCCCTGAAGTAGGAGGATTGGAAGCATTGATGGCAAATGAAAATGTTTCAGGAAAGTTGAACATTCTTCCTGATTTTGATAATACAGAAGTGCTGGTCACCCTGTTTATAATTCCCATTGCCGTACAGTGGTGGAGTTCATGGTACCCCGGGGCCGAACCTGGCGGCGGCGGTTATATTGCCCAACGTATGTTGGCGGCAAAAAACGAAAACCATGCGATAGGCGCTACTTTTTTCTTTAATATTATGCATTATGCCCTACGCCCGTGGCCATGGATTTTGGTCGCCTTGGCGTCCTTGGTGGTGTATCCGGATATTGCGAGCATACATGAGGCATTTCCCAATGTGGCCGAGAACAAACTGGGTCATGACTTGGCCTATTCCGCAATGTTGACAAAATTACCAAGCGGACTGTTGGGCGTTGTATTGGCGTCATTGGTGGCTGCTTATATGAGTACCATTTCCACCCAATTGAACTGGGGTTCCTCGTACATCGTTTTTGACTTTTACAAACAACAAGTGAATCCCAATGCTACCGAAAAACAAATGGTGGCCGTAGGGAGAATTTCAACCGTAGTCCTTATGATATTAAGTGCCCTATTGGCCCTGACCCTTCAGAATGCCTTTGAGGTATTCGATTTGTTGGTAACCTTTGGAGCGGGAACCGGTCTTGTTTTTATCTTACGCTGGTTTTGGTGGCGTATTAACTCCTGGAGTGAAATAACGGCCATGTTCGTATCGGGAATCATTTCAATTCTATTGGTAAAGACTAATTTGGGAGACTATCTTTTTGCCGCAGAAACAGGTGTTTTCCCTGAATGGGCGAATTATCCCTTTGTCGTAGTGGTGACCACCGCCATTTGGATGATCGTCACCTTATTAACTCCCCCCGAATCGGATAAAACCCTTAGAGCGTTTTACAAAAAAATACAGCCAGGTGGCCCGGGTTGGTCAAAAGTAATTGACAAGGCGGCGACAGATAATGTAGCGATCATTAACAAGGATGAAAAATGGAGTGTGCCGTCGGGAATCTCGGCGATGATTTTAGGTTGTATCCTTATTTACTCCATTATGTTCGCTACGGGCTATTGGATATACGGAAATACAATGCAGGCATTGATTCTTAGTGGGGTGGCATTGGTATCAGGCATATTACTATCGAAGGTTTGGGCACGCATGAAAGAGCACATTTTATAGAAATGGCCCAATTCGAAATCGAAGCGTATGAACGAAGGTTATTCAAAAAGGCCCTTGGGCAAAAAACTTGGTTTTAAAGAAGGGTATAAAATTGCGCTTTATAATACGCCAAAGCATTATTTTGACATACTTCATTTTTGGCCAGATGGGATGGAGGTACTAGAAGAGCTCTTGCCGGAAAGCGTCGATTTTATGCATTTATTCTGTACTGAGATGGCAGAACTTGAAAGAACACTTGCCCTGTATTTGACCGCATTGAAAAAAAATGGTTCCCTCTGGGTCAGTTGGCCGAAAGGCGCTTCCACAATAGAGACAGATCTTAATAGGGAGCTCATTCGCAGCTTTTTATTGGATACAACCGGGTTGGTAGATATAAAGGTGGCCGCTATCGATGCCGACTGGTCTGGCTTAAAATTTACGTATCGGCTCAAAAATAGATAATCAAAAAACACCAAGTCTAACACAATTGTACCATGAAAAAAAGAATTCTTTCCGTAGATATTTTCCGTGGCATGACCATTGTTTTGATGATTTTAGTTAATACGCCAGGCACATGGTCGAATGTATACGCTCCCTTCTTGCATGCTAAATGGCACGGGTACACCCCGACCGATCTAGTGTTCCCCTTCTTTTTATTTATCGTTGGTACTTCAATTGCCTTTTCTTACAGCGGCAAAACCGCCACCTCGGCCACCTATAAAAAAATTACCATCAGGACACTTAAACTGATTGGTCTAGGTCTTTTTTTAGGAGCCTTTACGGTGTATTTTCCATTTATCAAAGATTTTGCCGACATCAGATTTCCCGGTGTATTGCAGCGTATAGGAGTTGTATTTTTCTTTGCTTCCATCCTGTTTCTTAATTTTCACTGGAAAATGCTGGTAGGCTTGTCAGTGGTACTCTTGGTCGGCTATTGGGGCCTCATGGAACTGATACCGGTCAATGGGGTAGAATCTACCTTGGAACGAGCTCCGAATAACTTTGCAAATTACCTGGATGTCAAAGTTTTCGGCACTCATAATTACAAGGCTGACTACGACCCAGAAGGACTCTTGAGTACCATACCTTCGATTGTAAGTTCACTATTAGGAATTTTTACCGGCTTGATACTTATCTCGAAGCAGCCCAAGAAGGCGACTCTTTTGATGGGTATTGGCGGTACATTTTTGATAATTGGTCACCTATGGGATATCGTTTTCCCTATCAACAAAGCCTTATGGACAAGCAGTTTTGTCTTGGTAACCGCTGGCTGGGCCAATTTGATATTGGCGCTGATCTATTATTTGACAGATGTAAAAGACGTTAAATTCGGCAGCCTTTTTCGGTACGCCGGAGCCAATGCCATTATACTCTATTTTTTATCAAGCTTTATTAGCAAAATCTTGGGGATGATAAAAATTTCGGAAGAAACCTCCCTTCATGCTTGGCTTTTTGAAACGATATATGTGCACGATTTTATGTCATTGCAGTTGTCCTCGTTGTTGTATGGTTTAACCGTAGTAGCTTCCTATGTGGTGCTGGCGTATATTCTTTATCAAAAGAAGATTTTTATTAAGGTATAGTTCGGTACAAGTTTGCCTTGTGTACTTTCTGATATAACTATTTTACAAATGAAAACCCCTAAGAATGTATTGGGCGATGCGCTACAACCATGCTGTTTTGAACCGCTCACCGGTTTTTATCGCGATGGCTTTTGCAAAACGGGAACTGCCGATGTCGGCACCCATGTAGTTTGCGCTTTGTTGACCGAAGAGTTTTTGGAATACACGAAATCAAAAGGGAACGATTTAAGTAGCCCAAACCCCTATTGGCGTTTTCCAGGTTTAAAGGCAGGAGACAAATGGTGTTTATGTATTCGTCGTTGGTTAGAAGCAGAGAAGGCGGGCAAAGCGCCAAAAATCCTATTGGAACGCACCCATGAGAAAGCATTGGAATATGCCCCTAAAGCGCTATTGTTGTCCTATGCAGTATAAACATGCCCTGAGATTAGCGAGCGGCCATTAATTTCGCCACATACTTCCCAATTACATCAAATTCCAGATTTACGGTGGTCCCTTCTTTATAGGTATTGAACCTTGTGTGTTCATAGGTATAAGGAATAATGGCAACACTAAACGAATACTTGCCAGAATCAACCACGGTTAGGCTGGTACCATCAATCGTAATAGATCCCTTTTCGATGGTAGGGTTGCCTTTTTCGGCGTCATAGGTGAATGAAAAAATCCAACTGCCGTCTTTTTGATCTACTTTGGTGCAAGTGCCTATTTGATCCACATGGCCCTGTACAATATGACCGTCTAGGCGTGCTCCTAAAATCATGGCGCGCTCTAAGTTTACCCGGTTACCAACTTCAAGCTTTGCCAAATTGGTCTTGAGTAAGGTTTCTTCAATGGCAGTAACCGTATAGATTGCCCCTTCAATGGCAACTACCGTAAGGCATACACCATTGTGCGCAATACTTTGGTCTATTTTAAGCTCGTTCGTGATAGTCGATTCAATGCTGATATGAAGGTTGCCCCCCTCTTTCCTCAATTCGGTTACCGTGCCTAAAGTTTCGATGATACCTGTAAACATCTTCCGTATAATTTAAGTAGTTTTGCCAGTCGGAGTTCATTATGAATTCCCCGAAATAAGGAGCAAAGGTACAGATTATCATGGATGAAAACAGGAAAATAAGACTTGGTATTTCTATTGGCGATTTAAACGGTATCGGATGTGAAGTGGTATTGAAAACCTTTGCAGACGCGCGAATGCTGGATTTTTGTACTCCGATTATTTTCGCTTCCAATAAAACCATTTCCCATCAAAAGAACGAATTAAAAATCGATGTGAATTACCATGGGGTACAGGACGCAAGTAAAGCACTTCCAGGGAAAATTAATGTGGTGAATGTATGGAAGGAAATCCCGACCGTAAAATTTGGCGAAGCCACGGAAGAATCGGGGAAGTATGCACTACTTTCTTTGAAAGCCGCGGTAGCAGCACTTAAGGATGATGCGATCGATGCCTTGGTAACCGCGCCCATCAACAAAAACAATATTCAGAGCGAGGAGTTCAAGTTTCCGGGACATACCGACTATTTAGCGGCAGAATTAGAAGGTGAAAGCCTTATGTTTATGATCACCGATAACCTAAAGATCGGCTTACTAACCGATCATGTAGCCGTGAAAGATGCACCGGCGGCCATTAATCCAATTCTGATTCGTACCAAAGTGCGTACCATCGAGAAGTCTTTGATGATGGATTTTGGTGTTCGAAGACCCAAAATAGCCTTGTTGGGAATCAACCCGCATAGTGGCGATAATGGCGTAATAGGGGAAGAAGACGATGCCGTTCTCAAACCAGTTATTCAAGAAATGTCGAACGCCGGGCACTTGGTCTTTGGTCCCTATTCGGCCGATAGCTTCTTTGGGTCCGATGCCTATTCAAATTTTGACGCCATCCTTGCCGCATATCACGATCAAGGTTTGATTCCTTTTAAAACCCTGTCTTTTGGGAAAGGGGTAAATTATACGGCCGGACTTTCAAAAGTACGAACCTCTCCCGATCACGGTACTGCCTACGAGATAGCAGGAAAGGGAAAAGCCGATCATAGCTCCTTCAAAGAAGCGGTTTTCTCGGCCATTCAGATTTTCAGAAATAGAACGGAATATGCTGAATTGACAAAGAATCCCTTGCAAAAACAGAAGGTGCGACGGAAGTGATATTTAATAACGTCGGCCAACGGCCACATAAAATATGGGGCAGGCTGTGATTGATCCATGACGGTTCATGGTTACTTTAATTACAGTCGTTACCATTCTATCAAGGAGGATTTATAATATACCATTTTTACAAGTCACTTATATTTCGATCGTTACCGTTGGTATTTATTAAAATAATAGTATCTTTGCACCCCGTCAATTAGACGGGTTGTGAGGTTGAAACAGTGTATACAGGATGAAGCATAAGGAATACAACATTCCTTTCTCAGGATTGAAGCAAGGAAAACACGATTTTAATTACCTTATTGAGAATACGTTCTTTGAGTCTTTTGGTTACGAAGAGTACAATGCGACCCAGGTGACGGTGAATATTGTTTTGAACAAGACCAGTACTATTTTGGAATTGGAGTTCAATGCAAAGGGAACCGTTAATGTAGCCTGTGATGTTACCAGCGAACCCTTTGACCTTGTCATTGAATCTTTGCTCGATTTGGTAGTCAAGTTTGGAGATGCGTTTAACGATGAGAATGAAGAAATATTAATTCTTCCACATGGTGAACATCAAATCAACGTTGCACAGTACATCTACGAAATGCTAGTTTTGGCCGTACCTCAAAAAAGAGTACACCCTGGAATAGCAGATGGTAGTTTGCAATCACCGGTGCTGGATCGGCTAGACGCCTTGCGGCCAAAAGAAATAAAAGACAATACAGACAAAAACGATCCCAGATGGGATGCTTTAAAAAAGTTAATAACGGATAAATAAGTGATCAATGGCACATCCTAAGAGAAAAATATCGAGAACCAGAAGGGATAAAAGAAGAACGCATTACAAAGCAGTGGCGCCTACCTTGGCTACAGACCCTACAACAGGTGAAATACACCTTTTTCACAGAGCACACTGGCACGAAGGGAAACTTTACTATAAAGGTCAGGTATTGATCGACAAAACCGAAACTGCTGACGCATAATAGTCAACAGTTGCATAAATAAAACGAACTCCCGCCGAAATGGCCGGGAGTTTTTTTATGACCAACCGCTACTACTTTGCTGTTTAAAAAACCCTTTTGTTTAAACTTTTTCGCGGCTTAAACCAATGGACATGGGTTTAGGAGCCGTCTAATAAAATACGGAGCCTTTTTTTTGACTAAAAGCCTGTAAAACACTCTTTGTGGCAATCTTTCCAAAAAAGACCATTTTTCAATAAAAAGTATTGGAAAATCACTAATTTTCACGAGTTTTGTTTGAATTTTGAGACTTTTTTCAGCTAAATCAATTCATTAGGATGGGTAAACTATCGGCAGCTATTACCGCTGTAGGGGCATTTGTTCCAAAATTTGTACTGACCAACAAAATGTTGGAAGAAATGGTGGAGACCAACGATGAATGGATTACCACCAGAACAGGAATTAAGGAAAGAAGAATTTTAAAACCTGAAGAAGGCGTTGGAAGTTCTTTTATGGCCATCAAGGCGGCTCAGGATTTACTACAAAAAAAGGACATTGATCCAAAAGAAATAGACTTGGTAATTGTTGCCACTGCTACTCCCGATACCTTGGTAGCTTCTACTGCGGCTTTTGTTGCTTCCGAGATCGGGGCGGTAAATGCTTTCGCATATGATATGTTGGCAGCCTGTTCCAGTTTTTTGTTTGGAATGTCGACCGCAGCAAGTCAGATTGCTTCAGGGCGCTATAAAAAGGTCTTGCTTATTGGTGCAGATACCATGTCTACCATTGTGGACTATACCGATAGAACCACCTGTATTATTTTTGGGGACGGTGCAGGAGCGGCATTGTTTGAACCGAACGAAGAAGGCTTGGGACTACAAGATGAGTACCTGCGTTCCGATGGTGTAGGCAGAAACTTTTTAAGTATGGATGCCGGAGGGTCGGTTTTACCTGCCTCCGAAGAAACTGTTAAGAACAGAAAACACTTCATCTACCAAGATGGCAAATCTGTCTTTAAGTTTGCGGTCAGCAATATGGCCGATGCGGCCGCTACGATTATGGAACGTAATAATTTAAGCCATGAAGATGTAGCATGGTTGGTTCCGCACCAAGCGAACAAAAGAATTATTGATGCTACGGCAAATCGAATGAGACTCGATCATGCGAAAGTAATGATGAATATTCAGCGCTACGGGAATACCACCTCTGCTACCTTACCACTATTGTTGGCAGATTATGAAGATCAACTTAAAAAAGGAGATAATTTAGTGTTCGCCGCTTTTGGTGGCGGGTTCACATGGGGTTCTATTTATTTAAAATGGGCCTATAACTAATTCAAGCTATTAAAATCAAATTCCATGGATATTAAAGAAATTCAAAACCTGATCAAATTTGTGGCAAAGTCAGGCGCCACTGAGGTAAAGTTGGAGATGGACGATGTGAAGATCACCATTCGAACAGGACCTATAGGCGGTGGTTCGGAAACCACATATGTACAGCAGATTCCTGTTGCGCAATCTCCAGTTGCAGGGGTTGCACCTCCGGCCGAGGCTGCACCTGTTGCCAAGGAGCCGGTAAAGGCCGAAGCAGCAGATGAAAATGCCAATTACATAACCATTAAGTCCCCTATTATCGGAACTTTCTATAGAAAGCCTTCTCCTGATAAACCATCTTTTGTTGAGGTGGGCAGTACCATAGGAAAAGGAGATGTCTTATGTGTAATCGAGGCCATGAAACTTTTCAATGATATCGAATCGGAAGTGTCCGGTAAAATTGTTAAGATATTGGTCGATGATTCCTCCCCCGTAGAGTTTGATCAACCCTTGTTTTTGGTAGATCCTTCCTAAGCTAAAAATCTAATTTCAAAAATTCGAATTCCGACCAAATCTGAATTCGAATTTTGAAGCCTGCAATTTAAAATAGTTATGTTCAAAAAAATATTGATTGCAAATAGAGGTGAGATTGCGTTGCGTGTAATACGTACCTGTAAAGAAATGGGTATCAAAACAGTAGCGGTATATTCCAAGGCCGATGAAGAGAGTCTGCATGTACGTTTCGCGGATGAGGCTGTTTGTATTGGTCCGGCACCGAGTACCGAATCATACCTTAAGATACCCAATATCATCGCTGCGGCGGAAATTACCAACGCAGATGCCATTCATCCCGGATATGGATTTCTCTCGGAAAATTCAAAATTCTCGAAGATCTGTGCCGAGCACGATATAAAATTTATTGGAGCTTCTGGCGACCACATTGACAAAATGGGGGATAAAGCCACTGCAAAAGCAACGATGAAGGAAGCAGGAGTACCTTGTGTTCCTGGATCTGACGGTCTTTTAAAAGATGTCCTCGATGCAAAAAAGCAAGCCAAGAAGATGGGCTATCCCGTTATGATCAAGGCGACTGCCGGAGGTGGTGGGAAAGGGATGCGCGCCGTTTGGAGCGAAGAGGAAATGGAAGGGCATTTTGAAAGTGCGGTACAGGAAGCTACAGCCTCTTTCGGAAATGGCGGTATGTACATGGAGAAGTTGATCGAGGAACCACGCCATATAGAGATACAGGTCGTGGGAGACCAATATGGGAAAGCATGTCACTTGTCAGAACGGGATTGTTCGGTACAAAGACGTCACCAAAAGCTTACTGAGGAGACTCCTTCCCCTTTTATGACCGATAAACTGCGAGAAGATATGGGAACGGCCGCTGTAAAAGCCGCTGAATACATTAAATACGAAGGCGCAGGAACAGTAGAATTTTTGGTGGACAAGCATCGAAATTTCTATTTTATGGAAATGAATACACGTATACAGGTAGAACATCCTATTACAGAACAGGTCATTGACTACGACCTTATACGAGAACAGATATTGGTAGCCGGCGGCGTTCCTATTTCCGGTAAAAATTATATTCCGAAACTACATTCGATCGAATGCCGTATCAACGCAGAAGATCCCCATAATAACTTTCGTCCCTCCCCAGGTAGAATTACCACTTTGCATATTCCGGGAGGTCATGGTATTCGAATGGATACACATGTTTACAGCGGCTATGTTATTCCCCCGAATTACGATTCGATGATCGCCAAGTTAATCACTACCGCGCAAACGCGCGAAGAGGCAATCAATAAGATGAAGCGCGCCTTGGACGAGTTTGTGATCGAAGGGATTAAAACAACGATTCCGTTTCATAGGCAGTTGATGGAACATCCCGATTATCTGGCAGGGAACTACACAACTAAGTTTATGGAAGACTTTGAGATGCAACCACCAGAAGAAGATTAATGTATACCCTGACCGATCGTGTCAGGGTTTTTTTTGACATCCCCGAAAACAGGGGTCTTTTTTCACGGTTTGCAACTACTTCTGTTTAGGCGAACAAGACTACTTTTACTCCGAAATATAATGTAA
>CALIIC010000169.1 GCA_938020445.1 uncultured Flavobacteriaceae bacterium
TACAAACAAAAAATCCAGCCGATGGGCTGGATTTTTTTAAGTGAGATCGATTTGAAATTTATTTTACTTTGTCGATGACCGCTTTAAAAGCTTCCGGATGGTTCATGGCTAAATCGGCCAATACCTTTCGGTTTAACTCAATTCCGTTTGCTTTTACTTTTCCCATAAACTGAGAATACGACATACCGTGCATTCTGGCACCCGCGTTGATACGTGTAATCCAAAGGGCACGAAAATTTCTCTTTTTGGCCTTTCTATCACGATAGGCATATAACATTGCTTTTTCAACCGCATTTTTGGCGACTGTCCAAACGTTTTTACGTCTTCCAAAGTAACCTTTGGCTTGCTTCATTACCTTTTTTCTTCTGGCTCTAGAAGCTACTGCATTTACTGATCTTGGCATAATTTTAAATTTTTTGTAGCAGGCGGGCGATAATCGCCTCTTGATGTTTCATACAAACAATATGTTTGCTGATGTGCCCAACTCCAGGGTTTTTATGAATTACCTAAAGAATAATTACTTTAAACGTAATTGCTCTTTAATACTGTTTACGTCGGACTCATGTACTAAAGTAGAATGTGTCAACGCAAGCTTCCGCTTTTTTGATTTTTTGGTCAAGATGTGACTCTTGAAAGCGTGCTTTCTTTTGATTTTTCCACTACCGGTAAGCTTAAATCGCTTCTTGGCACTGGACTTTGTTTTTTGCTTAGGCATTTTTCCTATTTATATTAATCTCACTTATGTATGCTGAACAAGCCTCATAAATGAGACTTGGTCCAGTATCTTTTTATGGCATTTGCCACCTTATTTCTTTGTCTTCGGAGCGATGAACATGGTCATTCGCTTTCCTTCCAATTTAGGCATTTGCTCTACTTTACCCAGCTCTTCCAATTCAGAAGCCAGCCTTAAAAGTAAAATTTCACCTTGATCTTTGTAGACGATCGACCTTCCTTTAAAGAAAACATACGCTTTTAATTTTGCTCCGTCTTTAAGGAACTTTTCAGCATGTTTTTTCTTAAACTCGTAATCGTGATCATCTGTGTTCGGACCAAAACGAATCTCTTTTACAACAACCTTTGAGGCTTTCGCCTTCATTACCTTTTCGCGTTTCTTTTGTTCATAAAGAAACTTCTTGTAATCTATTATCTTACATACAGGCGGATCTGCTTTAGGAGAAATCTCTACTAAATCCAATCCTTCTTCCTGGGCCTTGTCCAATGCTGTTCGGATAGGGTATACACCCACTTCGACATTATCGCCCACAAGGCGAACCTGGGGAGCTAAAATTTTCTCATTGATTTTATGAGGGTTTTTGTTTTCCCTCCTAGGTTGGGGCCTAAATCTTTTACGTATTGCTATGACTGATACTTTTAAATTAAACTTTTATTGTTTTAAAACGACTTTAAGGTACTATTTATTTCGGTATTCACCAAGTTCTTAAAATCCTCCAAACTAATAGAACCTAAATCCTCACCACCATGCCTCCGAACCGATATGGTCTCATTGGCTTCTTCATTTTCCCCGACGATGAGCATAAATGGTATTTTATTCATTTCTGCCTCCCGTATTTTCTTTCCTACGGTCTCGTTCCTGTTGTCAACAAGGGCGCGAATTTCGTCATTTTCTAAGGAATTTAAAACTTTTTCGGCATATTTTTCATGCTTCTCGCTAACTGAAAGAATAATGGCTTGGTCAGGAATCAACCATAATGGGAAATTCCCCCCCGTATGTTCGAGCAACAGGGCGATAAAACGTTCTAGGCTTCCAAAAGGAGCCCGGTGAATCATAACCGGCCTGTGCATTTCATTATCACTACCCTTGTAAGAAAGCTCAAAACGTTCCGGTAAATTGTAATCTACTTGGATGGTTCCCAACTGCCAGTTTCTTCCCAGCGCATCTTTTACCATAAAATCAAGTTTGGGACCATAAAAAGCTGCTTCCCCGGTTTCGATTACGTAGTCAAGTCCCTTTTCTTTGGCGGCGTTTATAATTGCATTTTCCGCTTTTTCCCAGTTTTCAACAGATCCAATATACTTTTCCGGGGAATTAAGATCCCTAACAGATACTTGGGCCTTGAAATTTTCAAATCCTAAAGAACCCAATACATATAATGATAGGTCAATGACATTTTTAAACTCCTCATCTAACTGGTCAGGGGTGCAAAAAATATGGGCATCATCTTGGGTGAACCCCCGTACACGGGTGAGCCCATGCAATTCCCCGCTTTGTTCATAGCGGTAAACGGTTCCAAATTCGGCATATCTTTTAGGAAGTTCCCTATAGCTGAAAGGTTTGTGCTTGAAAATCTCACAATGATGGGGGCAATTCATCGGTTTCAATAAAAACTCCTCATCTTCCTTAGGTGTCGTGATGGGCTGAAAACTATCTTCCCCATACTTGGCATAATGTCCGGATGTTACATAAAGTTCTTTCTGACCAATATGTGGGCTAATGACCATTTCATAGCCTGCTTTTTTCTGCGCTTTTTTCAAAAATTGCTCCAATCGTTCCCGTAGTGCTGCGCCTTTAGGCAGCCAAAGAGGCAAGCCTTGCCCTACCTTTTGTGAAAAGGTAAAGAGCTCCAATTCCTTGCCAAGCTTTCTGTGGTCCCTTTTTTTTGCCTCTTCCAATAAAGTAAGATATGCAGTAAGCTCTTTTTGTTTCGGAAAAGAAATACCATAAACGCGGGTAAGCATTTTATTGTTTTCATCACCTTGATAGTAGGCTCCGGCTACACTTAATATTTTAATGGCTTTTACACTACCGGTATTGGGTATATGGCCTCCACGACACAGGTCGGTAAAACTTGAATGGTCACAAAAGGTGATGGTACCATCTTCCAATTTTTCGATGAGCGCTACCTTGTATTCGTTCGTGCCCTGATAATAGGACAGCGCTTCCTCTTTAGAAACGTCCCGCATCTGGAAATCGTGCTTTCCACGTGCGATTTCCAGCATTTTGTCTTCGATTGTTTTAAAATCCTTGTCAGAAATACTTTGCTCGCCAAGATCAACATCGTAGTAAAACCCATTTTCAATAGCGGGCCCTACCCAAAGCTTTACATTGGGGTATAGCTCTTCCAGGGCTTGCGCCAGAATATGGGCAGAGGAATGCCAGAAGGCCGTTTTTCCTTCCGGATTGTTCCAGGTGTACAAGGTCAAAGAACCATTTTCCGTTAAAGGTGTGGTTGATTCGACCACAGTATCGTTAAACTGAGCCGATAACACGTTTCTTGCTAAACCTTCACTTATGCTTTTGGCAACATCCATAGGAGTGCTTCCGCTAGCATATTCTTTGACGCTTCCGTCTGGTAATGTAATCTTGATCATTCCCTTTTTCTATAATAAGAGGGCAAAGATAAGGCCTTACCGTGATAGGCGCAATAAACTTGTATATATTGTGCGGTACTTAAAGCATTATTCTTACAGGAAGAGACCCCTCTGTTGGCTCTTTTAGTTATTTTTTCCACTTTTATTCTATATTTAGACCAACTAATCAACTACCAAATGAGCAACGACCCCTCCCATAAGAAATTCAAGAAATGGCTTGATATACTGCAGCAAGAGAGTTGGCAACTAGAGTTGATTATTTCTGGATTTGCCATCTATGGGCTCTTTTTGATTATCGACCCAATTCGGATTGAAATCATAGAGACACAGATAAACCAAAATGAGTATGCCGAGGTTTTTTGGAAATCAATGTTTATTTCTTGGTTTATTTTGGCGACCAATCTGTTGGCGCATGTAGTGTTAAGGGGACTTTGGATAGGCGCGATCGGACTTCGTTATGTTTCCGGGGATATTGATTACGATGCACTGAACTATGCGCCGAAGTTTAGACGGCACTTGGAAAAGCGTGTTGGTTCGTTCGATAATTATGTCGCCAAATTAGAAAAGTACTGTAGTGTTATTTTTGCGATAACGTTCTTATTGATCTTCTATATCTTGGGAATTGCCATTGTGCTCTTTTCGTTAAATATGATAAGTAGTTGGATGGACGATACCAATTTTGGTGACAGCAAAGGATGGGTCGGTATACCGATCATTATTTTTCTGTTGCTTGGCAGCATGCTCACCTTTATCGACTTTATAACACAGGGATGGTTGAAGAAACGCAAATGGACGGCCCGTATCTATTATCCCTTTTATTGGGTATTTAAGTATTTGACACTTTCTTTTTTATACCGTCCCATGGTGTATAATTTTTTGGATACCCGATTTGGAAAACGGATAAGCTGGCTAATTGTACCCCTGTATATCGGTATTGCGATTCTTGCAGGTACGCGCTTCAGTACATCGAATTACATAGACGATAGCCTGAATTCCTCTGAGAAAATAGCCGACGTGAATACCTACGAGGAATTTCTAATAGAATCTACTGACTATATAAAATTGGCTTCCATACCATCAAAGGTGATTTCAAATAATTATTTACCGCTCTTTATTGTTTATGGAAGTACGGTTGAGGACGATGTCTTTTATTTTAATGAAAAGCTAAAGCCGGAGGAAGACAATAGGGGATTGTACAGTCCCTTTTCTTCGGGAACCGTTGGATGGAGAAAGAAAAATAAATTTTTGAAAGAATATATAGCAACCTTAGAGGAAATGTATCGGTTGAAAATAGATACCACATTGCATGCCACTGATTTTGTTTTAACAAAGAACATTCGGAATCAAAAAGGCTATGAAACGGTTTTAGATTTGAAAAACCTGTCGAGGGGCAAGCATTTGGTAGAGGTGAGTCGAAAAGATCAAATTCGAGATAGTGTCTACTATCGCACTATTATCAAGATTCCTTTTTGGTATTACCCCCAGGAATAGTGCTTTGAAAGGGGGATTCTTTTCCTGTGTCTTTATTGAGGTTGTTCTAAAGCCCTTAGTGGCCGTGCTGAGACCATACGCCTTCTCGGACAGTGCTGTTATTTGAAATGGCAGCTGGTTGTTATGTATTTTTTTGAAATGATTTCTTGGTCAAGAGAATTATTTAGGTTATTTTTAATGCCCTTTTGAAAAATAATGTTTTGGCTAAAATGCTTGTTGTAAGCATGTTGAATTAAGAGTGCTAAAATATTTTAAAAAAGATTTGAAATTTTATTTTTTATTTAAAAAACCCTCTTATATTTGCACCCGCTTTGAGGCTGAGGGATTAGATGTAGAGAGAGGGTCAAAGTGGATCGAACGTCGTAGGACGGGAGATATTTGGAAGTTCATTGGAATATTGTAAAGACAACAAAGTACGGCGAATGAACGTCGTACGACTCGCACTTTTTTCTTTTTAAAGGAACAAGTGTAGTATAGAATTGAATCGAGAGACGGGGCCGGGAGATATTTTTCGTTGGATATACTTACATTATATAAGAATCGACAATGAAGAGTTTGATCCTGGCTCAGGATGAACGCTAGCGGCAGGCCTAACACA
>CALIIC010000170.1 GCA_938020445.1 uncultured Flavobacteriaceae bacterium
AACGTAGATGACAACAGCAGTGGTACCTTTCGTATGAAGAAATGGAATTACAACTACGAGTTGGGCTTTGGTATTGATTTCTATTTGGAATATTTTAAGTTTACCCCCTCTATCCGAGGCGTATTTACCCTTAACAATGAATTGGTTCCCGACGTAGACCCCAACAGTCCGTGGACGGGGAATATAGACGCTATGCGTACCCGCGGGCTTTTTATCAATTTCACCTTTGAATAGATCTATACCGTTATCCTCTTCGCAGCTCGTTTAATAAAATAGAAGTCGCCATTGCTACATTTAGGCTCTCTGTTGTGCGCTTGCCAAATCTAGGAATTGTAATTTTTTTTGCTATTATTTCTTCGATGCTAGGCGAAATACCGTTGGCTTCATTGCCCATAACCAATACTCCAGACCCGTGCATGGCTGTTTTGTATATACTCTCACCATCCATAAAGGCTCCGTAGATGGGTACAGATACCTTTTTAAGAAAAGGTTCTAAATCGGTATACCCAATATTAACCCTACTTATAGAACCCATTGTTGCCTGTAATACCTTCGGGTTATAACAATCTACGGTACTGGCCGAACAAACCAAATGCTTTATACCGAACCAATCACACAGGCGTATAATGGTCCCAAGATTTCCGGGATCTCTCACATCATCCAAAACAAGAATCCAATCTTCATAATCAATAGGTTTAGGAGCAGGAATATGAAAAACGCCCAAGGCCCTATTGGCATTTTGCAACCCGGTCATTTGTCCCAGCACTTCATGGGAGATTTTTTCAATATTGGATAACTTCATATCAAAAAGATCCGCATCGGTGGTATAGATGTTTTCCATCGTATAATGGGAACCTAAAAGTTCCTGAACCGACTTAACTCCTTCGACTACAAACATGCCGGAACGATTTCGGTACTTTTTTTGCTGTAGACTTTTTATAAATTTTATTTGGTTTTTAACAACCATTCAACTTATGGATTTAATTGAACTTTGTTTTCATATGCAAATATGACGTTTTGCCATCATATTTCCGCATTTTGGGATAGTGCATGCCCGTAATCTACTTAAAAAGAGGATGCATCTGCAGGCAAAAACGGATATTTTTGGTTCCAAACAAAAAGTTTAATCGAATTCAATGTATTTTTGATTTCTATGAGGGGTATTTCGCGAATTAAACTAAACTATGCTAAAATAAGCCTGTTAGTGTCAGCCATAGTTGTCACCTCTTGTAATACTTTGAAGCGGGTCGGCGACACGGAATTACTGGTTCAAAAAAACGCTATTTTCACCGATAGCCTTAAAGTAACCGATGAAGATATCGAGGGCTTGTTGCTTCAAAAACCCAATAGCACCGTAGTGGGGTACCCCTTGCGCCTGAACATTTACAACCTGGCCAAAAAAAACCCAGACTCCTCTTTTCAAAATTGGCTCTATAAAAAGGAAAAAAGAAAAGATCGGCTCGAACGGCTACTCTCCAAGAAGCAGGTAAGACGACTTGGAGAATCGTTTCTTGTGAAGGGCTTAAGCGAGACCTTAAAAAACATTGGGGAAGCCCCCACGATATTAGATACTGCCTTAACTAGAAGAAGTCTTGCCCGACTTAGTGCCCATTATGGCAGTAAGGGATATTTTAATAACAATACCACTTATAAAATAGATACCCTATCCAAAAGACAACGGGCCAAAGTATCCTATCATATAGCGTTGGGCAAACCCTTTATGATCGATTCCGTAAGCGCATCTATTCGATCTCCTGCAATAGATTCGATCTATAATCAACACCGCTCCGAGTCTTTAATAAAAAAAGGTGCGCAGTTTAACTTCACCAACTTTAACAACGAAAGAGAGCGATTGTCTGCCCTTTTCAAAAACAATGGTGTTTATAATTTTCAGGAAAGCTCTATTAATTTTGACCTTGTTACCGATACAACAAAAGTGGGTAATGATCAGCAGATGGGCGTAGTGCTTAATATCGAAGACCTTCGAAAAAGAGGGGAAGATTCGGTCACTACCGAACCCTACAAAGTAAGCAAGTTCGAAAACATAAATATTTTTACCGATTTTCGTTTTGACCAACAAGATCTTGAACAAAAATTTATAAGATACAAGGGCTATACCATTTTCTATAGAGGGAAATTGCGCTTTAAACCCAAAACACTTACGGACGCGGTTTTTTTTGAAAAAGACAGTATTTACAGAGAGCTTAATCAGGTCAGAACCTATCAGCAAATTAACAACCTCAACGTATTCAGGTATCCTACCATCACATTTGACCCCGACAGTACCAATACCAAGTTGATTTCCAATATTTACTTGGCCGCTCGGCCCAAGTATTCATTTGGTTTTAACCTTGATGTAACAACCTCCAGTATTCAACAGGTCGGTATTGGGGTAAGCCCTTCATTCAAAGCTAGGAACTTGTTTAGAGGGGCTGAAAATTTTAGCCTTTCGGGGCGTTTGAGCGTAGGCAACTCCAACGACGATAATATTGCGGACAGTCGTTTTTTTAACATACAAGAATATGGAATAGACCTGAGCATCGATTTCCCTAGAATCTGGTTTCCCTTTTTGAATACTGAAAAATTCATCCCAAGTTATACCTTGCCCAGGACCAGACTGTCTTTGGGTACCAGTTTTCAGCAAAACATTGGCCTGGACAAACAAACCTTCAATGCAGTTCTGGGGTACAACTGGACCCCTTCCAAAAAAACAAACCATGCGGTGGAGCTATTGAACATACAATTTGTAAATAATGTACGCCCCGACCAATTCTTTCGATTTTACCAAAGTTCGTATGCTCAATTGGATGCTATTGCAGATGACTTTGAAGATGACAGCGATTTAGTAGAATATTTCGATGAGCAAGACGACCCACAACTAACCATTCCTATCGGTACAGATGGTTTTATTGAGGCAGTGGGAAGAAATTTAGTGGACGATATAACCACCTCACAAATTTTAGAGGTGGCAAGAATTGAAGAGCGTAGATCAAGATTGGTGCAGAACAACCTTATTTTTGCCAGTAATTACACCTTCAATTTAAATAGTCGAATAGATATTGCGGACAACGATTTTTATCGGTTTCGGTTTAAGCTAGAAAGCGCAGGGAACTTATTGGCCGGGCTATCCAATATTATTCCCTTTACAAAAGAAGATGCGCAATCCCAAATATTGGATGTCCCCTTTTCT
>CALIIC010000171.1 GCA_938020445.1 uncultured Flavobacteriaceae bacterium
GCCAAAAGAATGGGAAGTAATGAAAAAACGGGGTTTTCGTACAGGCCATAAAACAAGTTGCCGGCCAATTCCCTAACAGGATACAGGTCAAAATAGTCAAGAGAATAGAGTGCAACGACCGATCCTATTATGATTAACAACGCCTTATCGCTCTTATTGATTAGAAAATTAATATAGTTGATGGTCAGTACCAGGCCTATCATCGCAAAAAACCAACCCATCACATTTATAAAAGGATACCCCTGAAATAGAAGCACCGTTGCAAAAGGAACAAAAAACACCAAATCAAAGAGGTTATAGATAGAGATTCCGGAACGCCCCAGGATATAATGTGTAATCTTATTTTTTGCTATGGGAATAGTGAGCATCGGTTTTACATCCATTACAGGAAGTTTTTGCATGAAGTACCTAAGAACCAACTCTGCCAATACCCAATAAATCAAAAACCGACTCACCAAAATAAGTGGATCGGTGTCAGGCACCATCTCCTTTAAAGCAAAAAACAAGGCAAAACCCAATGTAAGCATCGTTCCCAGCATATATAGGCCAAAGAATCCCATAAGTATTTTAACAGCGAGACTCTTGCCCAAAGAAGCAGACCTAAAAAAAGACTTCCATTGTAAGGTGGCAAAGTGTTTGAACATACCGGATGTGGAGTTTATACATTTTGTTGGTATTTAAAAATACTACTTTGTTACATAGCAGAAACAATTTTTGGGCATTCAGGTTTCAAATAGGGACTTCAATGCTTAATTTTGCAGCAAAATTGTATACATGAGTCATTTTCATTCCCTTACCGTATCGAAAATTGAACAGCTCACCCCCTCATCCGTAGCTATTACGTTCGATATCCCAAAGGATCTTTCACATACCTTCACCTTTACAGCGGGACAATATATTACCGTGAAGAAAGAAATTAAAGGCAATGAATTACGAAGGGCCTATTCGATTAGTTCATCCCCCAAGTCATCGAGCTTGACCATAGGAGTCAAGAAAGTAGATGGAGGCGGCTTTTCCGATTTTGCAAATAGCCGATTAAAGGTGGGTGATACATTGGAGGTAATGCCTCCAGAGGGCAGGTTTGTCTTTACGCCCACACAAGCACAGAAGAATGTTGCGGCCTTTGCCGCGGGCAGCGGTATTACACCAATTATGAGTATCGCACGAACTGTTTTGGACAGCAATCCCGCCAACAACTTTTTATTGGTATATGGAAATAAATCGAGCGAAGAAACCATGTTCTATACAGAGCTGACCAAGCTACAATTAGAATATTCCAATCGGTTTTTTATTCATTTCATCAACAGCCAATCAAAGGCGGAAAATGCTCTTTTTGGCCGTATAGACACCTCAACGGTGAACTATGCCCTCAAAAACAAACACAAAGACATTCAATTCGACAGTTATTACCTATGCGGTCCTGAAGCCATGATTCGGTTGGTCGAAGGGACCTTAAAAGAGAACGGTGTAAAAGAGGAGGCCATACACTTTGAACTATTTACCGCTACCGAAATACTAGACGAGCTACCTGTAACTGCCGAGGGGCAGACCAGCATCGAAGTAACAGTAGACGATGAAACCTTTTCCTTTGCCATGGATAAGAAAATGCTCGTTCTAGACGCAGTATTAAAAGAAAACATAGATGCTCCTTACTCATGCCAAGGAGGGGTTTGTAGTAGCTGCATCGCTCGTGTTACAGAAGGAAAAGTGGAAATGGTGAAAAACCAAATTTTAACAGATGGTGAAATCGCCGACGGCTTTATCCTTACCTGTCAGGCACACGCCTTGACCCCAACTTTAAAGGTCGACTATGACGATGTTTAGAAATACCCAATAGCAAAGTGGAAACTGCCGGAGTTTTTAAAAAATTCATGCAACAATATGTAACTGTCTCCCACGAGGATTGGCTTCTTATTTCTAATAAGTTTTCGGCAAAGCGGTATCAAAAAGGAACTTTACTATTAGAACAAGGGAAAACCTGTGACCACCTATCGTTTCTTGAAACAGGCCTTCTGCGATTTTTTATATGGAAGGATGGTGAAACGGCAACCAAGTTTTTTACCGAAGCGCCTTATATGTTTACTTCCCAACGCAGCTTTAATCAGCGCGAGCCTGCCAAAGAAAACATCGAAGCACTCGAAGATAGTCTAGTTTGGCAACTTTCTTTTCAAGGGCAGCAAGAACTACTCCGATTAAGCGTTTGGCGCACTTTTGCGGATAAAATTACACAAGAAGTACAATTCTTTACCGAAAACATTTTGGAGGAGTTACAGAACGAAACCGCAGAAAACCGGTATAATCTTCTCCTAAAACACCGGCCCGAGTTGGTTCGGCGGGTTCCTCTTAAACATTTGGCGTCTTATTTAGGGATTACCCAACAGTCGCTCAGTAGAATCCGTAGAAATATTTCCCGCTAGCCCAGCTTGCGCCTTGCTTGGATGGCACTGGAAACAATTTCAACTTTCGATTTTTACCTTAAGGGCGGCCCTAGCTTCTTGCATGGCGATCTAAGTCGAATTTACCATAAGGTAAGTTCAATAACCAAGTGCCAAGCTATCTTCGCAAATAAAAAAATGAGAATTTTATTTACTTTCTTGATTTGTGCATGTATGGTGCTAGCTTCCAATGCACAACAATCGGAACCCTCTAACAAGCACTTTTCACACACCCTGGAAACCTCGTCAAATCCTGAAGTAATTTGGGCTATTTGGACAGATGTTCCAAATTGGAAGGATTGGGATACCGGACTAAAAGATGCTATCTTGGATGGGGAACTTGATATGGATTCCAAAGGGAAAATTGTTTCATTGGAGGGCAGAACCTCCAAATTCAAGGTAGTTGCATTCGAAAAGGACAAATCGTATACCTTTAAAACCAATCTACCGTTCGGAGGACTTTATGTAAAGCGGACGCTTGAAAAGAAAGCAGGAAAAACCTTCTTTACCCACGAAGTATGGTTCAAAGGTCTATTGGCAGGCGTTTTCGCAAAGCGCTTCGGACCAGAATTTAGAGAAATGCTTCCAGGAGTAATGCGGAACATAAAAGAAATCGCAGAAAAATGATTGCACTAAAAATCGTGTACGTTGCCAACATACTAGTAGCGGGCTGGATCAGTATCACTTCCCTTTTCAATCCTCAAAAAGCATCGCACACCGTATTTGAGAATGCCTACCCTACTACAGAAGTCATTCGTTTGGTAGGTTGTTTATGGGGCGGCATCTTTTTGCTTTCCATTGTAGGCCTTTTTCACCCAAAAAAAATGGCATTGATTCTATTGTTTCAACTACTTTACAAGGGAAGTTGGCTTGTATTCGTTATGCTACCAGCAATCTGGAACAAGGAACCTTATCCCAGTGGCATGGGTAGCTTTTTCATTATTTGGTGTTCGGTACTGCCCTTTGTTATTCCTTGGAAAGATATTTTTCTAGAACCCTAGATGCATGTTCATAACCTATCAGATAGGCTTTTTCAATTCCTTTCTTATCCAAAACTCCAATTTTTTCCAGCTCCATGGCCTCAAAAATTAGATTACATTGATGGATCTTCTCGCGATTAATGGCATAGATCATTAGGGCGGTCGTGCGGTTTGCCAGCTGAAGGGATGAATTGATGTCTTTTTTTGATACCTTTTTAATTACCGATACATTGCTTCCGATCATGAAATCGGTCTTACCCTTAATGGGCTCCAAAGGAAAATTATTCATGATACCTCCATCGGCGTACATACAATGCCCGATTTCTACCGGTCCAAAAACAGGTGGTAAGGCCGCAGAAGCCAATAGTGGATGGATCAATGGGCCACTTGAGAAAAACTCTTCTTCTCCTTTCTCTAAATTTGTCGCAACCACATATAGTTCTTTTTCAAGGGCCTCAAAGCTATTTTCAGGGAAATACCCTTTGAAAATATCGAAATACCGTTCGGTATCAACCAAGCCTGGTTTTAAGATACTGATGAAGTTGTATTTAAAAAGCGGAGTCTCTTTAAAAAAGGCCAGCATATCCTCTATGGGGTTCCCATTGGCATATAAGGCCGCTACCAAGGCACCAACGCTGCTTCCCGAAACCTTGCTGGCAGTAATACCGTGTTGTTCCAAAGCGCGCAATACACCAATGTGGGCCATTCCCCGAACACCGCCGCCCGAAAGCACAAGACCTATTGACTTCGAATCTGAAATTGCTGGCATTTATTTTAATTTACGAGCTGCAAAAATAGAACGTTCTCATGGGCCGTAGCATTATTTTATGCCAAAAAATGGAATACTTAAATTCTTAATCTTTGAAAAACATCGATAATCGAGCTTAAAAAAAGAAACAACGGTACACATCTAATTCCCTATTTTTTTAAAACAACAACACCTAATTTTTTTTAAACCCAATAAATACTTTTTTCTTTTTGTAAAGAGCCGACTAGAATTTCGACTCTATTTTAATAGCTTTTTCTTTGTAAGTTTACACCTTCAAAAGACATATGGAAGTTTCATCATTGCACAATACCGTCGTTCTTGTTTTTGCGCTTACCGCTAAGGAAGAAATGAGCTATAAGGGTATTGCGAAGGGGACTGCCTTGTTTGAAGAACTAACCGCACATACCTTGAGGGCCGTAAGGAAGACAGGTATTCCTTTTATTCATATAAACGAAGACGCCCAAAAGGGTACAAATTTTGGTGAACGTTTTACCTGTGCAATTCAGCAGGCGTTCGACCAAGGCTATACGAATGTTATTACGATTGGGAATGATACCCCTGAGTTAAGTGTCTCCCATATTCTCGAGGCACAACGGCGTTTACAAGAAAACCAATTGGTTTTGGGGCCCAGTAAAGACGGAGGTTTTTACCTGATGGGCCTATCTAAATCTCACTTTGATCGTAAAACGTTTGTAACACTTCCATGGCAGACAGCTAGGTTGAACAGTGCCCTGTTGGCCATTGTTTCAACACTAAATGTAAAGACCCATAAACTACCGGTCTTATTCGATATTGATTCTACTGCCGACCTGGAACAATGTCTACAAGGTGCAAACCGAATTCCGAAAGCAATTATGCAGCTGGTTTTTTGTGTTTTGGCCTCCAAAAAGGCGCTCACGCAATTTGTTGTAAACGAGAACTATTCGTTTTTAGGCAAAAACCCCTCACACAACCGGGGATCCCCCGTTCACTTCTAAACAGTTGTTCGGGAACACTGTTAGTTCACTCTTTAATTTTCTATCACAAATTTAATTTCTTAAGACAATTCTATCGTCTTTAGAAACCACTATTTAATTTAAAAACACACTATGGCAAATTCATATTACGATTCGGCGGATTTACGAAAATTTGGAAAAATTACGGAATGGAGCGAAGAACTCGGCACTAAATTTTTCGACTACTACGGAAAAGTGTTTGAAGAAGGTGCTTTGAGCGCACGTGAAAAATCCTTGATTGCCTTGGCCGTTTCCCATGTCGTAAAATGTCCTTATTGCATTGACGCTTATACCAAAGACGGACTTCAAAAAGGCATTACAAAGGAAGAAATGATGGAAGCAGTGCATGCTGGGGCGGCCATCGAAAGCGGTGCTACACTTGTGCATGGCGTACAGATGATGAATAAATACGACAAACTATCTATGTAAACTAGTTGGCGGTAGCAGAAGGGATTTTTTCATATCGGCTAGTGCAACACGAAGACTACGAAATGGCTACAAAATCATTAAAGGCAAGGCATAATGAGCTTGCAGAAAGCAATAAACAACTAGATATCTTAAACGGGGGCATTTTTGCGACTGGGGAACTCCCTTTCTTCAAGGATAAAATCGATGCGATAGGACAGTTTCCATTACGACCCAAAAAACTTGAAATTCTTCAGATAAACGTGGGTTATATGTGCAATCAAGTCTGTGAACATTGTCATGTAGATGCCGGACCAGACCGGAAAGAAATCATGACACGCGAAACTATGTCCCAGTGTCTTGATGTGATTCGAAATACAGGAGCCCACACTTTAGACCTTACCGGTGGAGCGCCAGAAATGAACCCCGATTTTCGTTGGTTTGTGGAAGAGGCCGCAAAAGCAGGAATCAAAGATTTTATTGTACGTTCGAACCTTACCATCATCAGAGCCAACAAAAAGTACTATGACCTTCCCGAATTCTTTAAAAAACATAATGTACATGTGATTTCTTCCATGCCGCATTATACTCGAGGCAAGACGGACAAACAACGTGGAGACGGTGTATTCGATAAGTCTATTAAAGCGCTTCAGGAGTTGAACGCAGTTGGATACGGCCTTCCCAATAGTGCATTACGTTTAGATTTGGTCTACAACCCATCCGGGGCATTTTTACCGGGGGATCAAATGGCCATGGAAAAAGATTTTAAGAAAGCGTTGAAGGAGGATTTTGATATCGTTTTTCACAACTTGTTCGCCATTACCAACTTACCAATAGCACGTTTTTTAGACTATTTGATCGCTTCTGAAAACTATGAAGATTATATGTATGCACTGGTAGAAGCATATAATCCTGCAGCTGTTGAAAACGTAATGTGTACCAATACCATTTCCATTAGTTGGGACGGGTGGTTGTACGATTGTGACTTTAACCAAATGTTGGGACTTAAAGTCGCCAGCAAGGTGAAGCATATTAAAGACTATAACGAAGAACTCCTTTCCAACAGGGATATCATTATTTCACAACACTGCTATGGTTGCACAGCCGGGGCCGGCAGTAGCTGTCAAGGAACCGTCGCTTAAAAGAGGTGTCAAAATGCCTTTTAAAAATATGATAAACCGACTAGCAGGTTTCTTCAAAGGTCTTTTTTAGCCTTTTTAAATCGCATTCGGGTCGTTTGGCGAGTAATTGGGGTTTTTATCGTATTTCGTTCAACAAAAGTAGTTTTTCGAAGTTAGTTATTTAGACCCAATGGTCTGTTTTAACCAAATCCCAAAGAGATGGACAAGAACCTAAAACGCATGGCTACCATGCAGCGTATGCAAGTCGCCGGCCTTCACCTATTTTATAGCAAAGGGTATTACAATACCAGTGTTGACGATGTTTTAAAGGAGTTGTCACTTTCGAAGGGTGCGTTCTATTATCATTTTGATTCAAAAGAGGATTTTTTCGTTCAAATAATCGAAAACCTTTTAGTTCGAAAAATCTATAGCATGCTCATAGAACCCATTGAGGGGCACGAGCATACGTTAGACCTCATTAGTAGTTGTTTTGAAAATGCATTGGAGACCGCAGTACACAATGACCTTGACTACGGCTTTGTCTTAAGCAATTTCATCAACGAATTTAACGGCCGCAATACGAAAGTGATGAAACACCTAAATGAAATTTTACGGGTGTGGGAAGTAAACTTGGTTTCGGCCATTCAAAGAGGCAAGTTCAATGGCCATATTGATAGGCATGTAGATGCCGAAGGCGTCGCTGTTTTTCTGATGAGTGCTTATATGGGTGTTCGTACCTTAATGGTGGAAATGACCCCTTCAGCTAGAAAATATCGATTCATGTCACAAATACGACATTATTTTAAGTCCCTTGAGGTCAAAAAGACCTCGGTATAGGCCCTCTTACCAATTGATTTATTTTTCCAGGACGCTTTCCAATTTTGCAACCACTGCTTCTGGCTTAATGGAAACAATTGCCTTTTCATAGCCTTCGGGCGCTTTATTTCCATATACCGATGTGGGTATAAACGGAAATTGGTCCCTATCGGCCAATAAGGCATTGGTACTATCTTGTCCAAAAGGATAGAAACCGGCAGAGGGATGTGTAACGCCCCAAAGCGTAATTACGGGAATACCGTACATCGCAGCCAAATGGGCATTTCCGCTATCCATTGCAAGCATTGTATCCAAGTTTGATATCAATGCTAGTTCTTCCTTAAAACTTAGTTTACCTACTACAGAAGCACAATTAAAGCGTTCAGCGATAGGCTCCAGCAGGGCCTTCTCCCTTTCTCCTCCGCCGAACAGTATTATTTTATACTTTTCGGTATTAAAGAGTTTCTCTATCACCCGTTGCATGGCTTCTAGCGGGTATTGCTTCCCTTCAAACGCAGCAAATGGTGCGATTCCCACCCATTTTTGAACATTTTGTCCTGTTAGCTTTAAAGCTGCCTCTGAAAGTGTTTCTTTTTGTAAAACGGTATTGGTGTCTAGTGAAACAGAATGCCCTAATTGGGCAAACACCTCCGCATACCGCAAATGGGTAGTCTTCAATTGTATTAACTCTTTTGGCTTGAGCGAGGTCAGGTCCTTTTTTTCCTTTCTACCCTTATCTATCTGGACCACTTGTGTGCCACTCCAGGTAAAAAAGCGCTTCAGAATAGTACTTCGCAAAACATTGTGCAAATCGGCTACCGCATCGATGTTCAATTGTTTTAACTCTTTGTACAACCTCCATAGGCCCAAAACACCTTTGTGATCTGCCTTTACTTTCGCTTCATACACATCTACATTTTCCAATTGGG
The DNA here is from genome assembly GCA_938020445.1 of uncultured Flavobacteriaceae bacterium. Taxonomy (GTDB): domain Bacteria; phylum Bacteroidota; class Bacteroidia; order Flavobacteriales; family Flavobacteriaceae; genus Pelagihabitans. The sequence continues at coordinate 8,451 of CALIIC010000171.1, forward strand.
CGAACATTGGGGCAAAAAACCCCCTTGTAAGAACCGTGATTTTTACGGTGGGATGTTGTTTACGAAAATTGGCCAGCACTGGCACTGTCATGGCCACATCGCCCATAGCGGAAAGTCGTATTACGAGAAGATGTTTCATTTGATTCATTGGCAAACTACCGAAGGTGAACTCCAAAAGGCATTGAAGGGAAACGCAACATTCGATTTCGACACAAGGGTCACATTACTTTTGACCTCTCAGAACAGGGTTTAACTCATCATCGTTGTACATTTTCATCTGCTTGTACACCTTCATGTATTTTTTTCCCGCTTCGATATCTGCAAGCAGCTGATCAATTGCAGTTGAAAGATCTTTACGTTGTTCAAGTAAGATCGCCAATTTATCCTGACACTTTTTAAGGTGCTCTTCAGAAGCGTCTGATCGGTTTGCCTCCTCTGCCATATGATAAATTTTAAGCGCTAAAATTGACAGTCGGTCAATTGCCCAAGCCGGGCTTTCGGTATTGATGGTAGCGTTTTCCAAAATTTCTACCGATTGGTATTTATTAAGGAAGTAACTATCGATAAACTCCACCAAGTCGGTTCTATCTTGATTGCTCGCATCAATCTTACGTTTCAAAACCAAGGCTTCGTCAGGTACAATTTCCGGGTCCCGAATGATATCTTCATAATGCCATTGCACGGTGTCGATCCAATTTTTTCGAAACAATAAATGCGACACCTCCCCCTTTGGATAAGGGTTTTCAAATTCTTGGTGTACGTCATCTTCTACATGGTACTTTTGGATACTCTCTTCAAAAATACCAAAGGCGAATTCACTAAACATTTTTTGCTGTTTTGCCGCAAAGATACCCAATAAACTCAGGCAAGCCATATTTTAGATTTATAATACATTTTGTAATCCTTGTATTTACATGCGGCCACAAACAGCATGATTTTGCGGCTGCCAAGCAGCTTTGGTATTTCAATTTAGAATCAACCCGATAAAGAACGCCATAAAAGGAATGAAGATGGACAACAGCAAAACAATTTCCTTAATGTTCGGCTTTTTAATAGATTCTACATATTTGGCAAGAAATACTGAGGCAGGGAAGAAAGTGACCATGATCGGAAATACATTTTTTGAGGACAATAACACTTTTAAAACTAGCCCCAATATAAATAACATCGCTATCAAACGCATCGTAGCGACTTTACCCATCCCGGCCTTTCCCAATTTTATAAAACTCAAAAGACCCACGACCGATATGCCAAGCACGTAGAGTACCAGTTTTGTACTATTGTTCCAATTCAAAAAGTAGTTGCGATTGAATGAATACTCGAAGGTATAGTGTTCCCAAAGAAACTGTGTATGAGCTCCTAAAACCAACATACAGTAAGTTATCATGAATACGGTAAAAATACCCGCAATAGGTACAAGCCAGTTTCTGAAGTTTTTTGGTTCGTAGATATATATTGCCATGTAAACCAAAAACAAACACACTACTGCCCAATCGTAGAACAAACTGGCCACAATGATCCAAATTGTGGCATCGAATAATTTAGGGCGTATATTTTTTAGCGAGCGCAAACTAATAAGCCTTCTCATTGAAATGAGCAGAAAAAAACTGCACAAAATACCGTTGGCATCAATAAGGGTTTCAGGGAAAACAACCATCAACAAGGTAAAGAACAATAAAGTGAAAGAGTGGGGAGCCGTTATTTTATTACGCTTTACGATAAAATTGAGTACAAAATAGCTAAAACTCAATACCGCCAAAACCACCAATTGCTGGAATAATTGTATTGGAGAATACGACCGATCAAAAATGGAAAAATGCACCAGCCAATAAAATATAAAAACGAATGCGAGCAGTACGATGTAATTTATTGGCTTTGTTTTACCAAAAAAACTTGAAATCATCTTGTGTTTTTATATTTTTGCAGCGTAAATATACTGATATCCTTTTCCCAATTGATTAAAAAACCGCTATTGGTCCTAAATTGATTTGGTTCGACACAATGAAAGATATTGGTGAACGTTGAATAGCAATAACTACTTTGTATGAAAGCTTTTTTTGAAGGTATCCAAGATTTATTCGTGAACTATCTTTTTGCTCCGTTCGATTTATTTAGGTTTATGGAGAACTGGTGGTCTTCTAACATGATGAACTGGTTGTTCTTTGTTATTGGGTCGGTAGCGTTCGTTTACTGGATGTTGGAGTTGAAAAAATACAATGACAATGGAGAAGAGGACAAGAGCGTAACATCGCACTCGTATCTCTAACCGTTTTCAAAAGGGCATGTACGGAATGATTTAGAGGTCAAACCCTATATCCTTTCGATAATTCTTTCCTGAAAATCCCACCTTTTCAATATTTTCATACGACTTGGACAGGGCCTTTTTGAAATCGGCCCCGAAAGAGGTAATTGCCATGACCCTTCCTCCGTTTGTTAGTACCTTATCGTCTTTGGCTTGGGTTCCCGCATGGAACACCAAGGAGTCTTGAATGTTTTCATACCCACTAATCTCTTTTCCTTTCTCATAGGCCTCGGGATACCCGCCAGAAACCATCATAACGGTTGCTGCGGTGCGTGTGTCTACCGCTAGGTCGATTGCGTCGAGCGTTCCGTTTGCCACTGCCCCAAAGAGTTTTACAAAGTCATTTTGTATACGGGGAACTACCGCTTCGGTCTCTGGATCTCCCAGTCGCACATTGTACTCGATGACCTTTGGGTCGTCCCCTACTTTTATCAAGCCTATAAAAATAAATCCTTTATAAGGCAGGTTATCCATTTTAAGGCCTTCTACGGTCGGTTTAACAATTCGGTCATGTATCTTATCCATAAAACCCTTATCGGCGAAAGGAACAGGGGAAATCGCCCCCATACCACCTGTATTGAGCCCAGTGTCGCCTTCACCAATTCGTTTATAGTCTTTTGCGGTGGGTAATACCTTGTACCCATCGCCATCTGTAAGTACAAAAACACTCAATTCAATTCCGTCTAAAAACTCCTCAATGACCACTTTTGCACTGGCATTTCCGAATTTTCCATCTACAAGCATGGTCCTGAGTTCTTCTTTCGCCTCCTCAAGATCATTAAGGATCAACACTCCTTTCCCGGCAGCCAACCCGTCTGCCTTCAATACGTAGGGAGGCGCCAAACTTTCCAAAAAAATGTACCCATTTTCCAAGGTGTCGGCAGTAAAGCTTTGATAGGCCGCGGTAGGAATTGCGTGCCGCATCATAAATTCTTTCGCAAATTGTTTACTGCCCTCTAACGTAGCGGCGGCTTTTTGAGGCCCTATGACAGGAATTCTGCGCAAATCTTCATCGTTCAGGAAAAAATCGTGTACCCCATTTACCAAAGGATCTTCGGGCCCCACAACCACCATTGAAATTTCATATTGAAGTACCGATGCTTTGATTTTCTCAAAATCATTCACCCCTATCGGTATATTTTTAGCGATTTCTGCCGTGCCTGCATTGCCCGGGGCAACAAACAACTTACCAAGCATCGGACTTTGGTTAAGTTTCCATGCCAATGTATGTTCTCTACCACCAGAACCAAGGATCAAAATATTCATTATTCGTTTTTTTAGTACTGTTTACTGAACTACTGAAATTGCAAATTATTTGTTGAACTCGCGATGTGCTTTTCGCTGCAACACCTCTAAAGGCAACGACTGGAAGTAATCGTATACGATTTTAAGGCCTTCGGGTCGCGCCACTTTTGGTTCCCAATCAAGTATTTCCTTGGCTCTTGAGATATCTGGTTGCCTTTGCAAGGGATCATCTTGAGGAAGTGACTTATAAACCACCTTTTGCCGTGTGCCGGTAAGGCTAATTATTTCTTCGGCAAACTCCTTAATTGTTGTTTCGTGCGGATTTCCTATATTAATTGGATCTGAATAGTCGCTAAATAACAACCGGTATATCCCCTCGACTTGATCATCTATAAAACAGAAAGATCTAGTCTGCGAGCCATCTCCAAAAACGGTTAAATCTTCGCCTCGAAGCGCTTGTCCCATAAAAGCCGGTACCACTCGCCCGTCATTTAAACGCATTCGAGGGCCGTAGGTATTAAAAATTCGAACTATACGGGTGTCAACGCCATGAAAACGATGATACGCCATCGTAATCGACTCCATAAAACGTTTCGCCTCATCATAGACTCCTCTAGGACCTATGGGGCTCACATTCCCATAATATTCCTCATTTTGTGGGTGTACCAGTGGATCACCGTACACTTCAGAGGTTGAGGCCACCAGAATCGTTGCCTCCTTTTCCTTCGCCAATCCAAGTAAATTTAAGGTTCCCAAAGAACCGACCTTTAAGGTTTCTATTGGTATCTTTAAATAGTCGATAGGGCTTGCAGGTGAGGCAAAATGCAGAATATAATCGAGCTTCCCTGGGATATGTACAAACTTAGTGACATCATGATGGTAAAACTCAAATTGTTCCAAAGGGAAGAGATGCTCTATGTTTTTAAGGTCTCCCGTAATAAGATTGTCCATCCCAATAACATGGAAACCTTCTTTTATAAACCGATCACATAAATGTGACCCAAGAAACCCTGCAGCTCCCGTAATCAGTACTTTTTTCAAATTCCTATATTTATCAAACCCCATATAAACCAATGGGTATAAAATTATTTATCCTCCTTTAATCGCTCACTTTTCTCCTTACCGGTTTTTCGTTTTTCATCCTTATCATTAACCTTCCCTTTAATCTTATCCACTTTTCTTCGCAATAATATCTTTTGCTTTAAGGTTGCAAAATTATAGTTGTATCTAAAGAAAATATATCCCAGAAAAATGACCACCGAAACTAGCATGATAACCATTCCGAGATTTTTCGCCGTGCTGCCCAAGATGATAAAAAGCATCACAAACAACAGATTGAAGCAGCCAATAATAAAACTGGCCTGCTTGTGGGTAAGTCCCCAATAATCTATCAATACATGGTGTGTATGGTTCCTGTCCGGAGAAAACGGCCCTTTTTTATTGGCTATTCGTATAGTAAAAACCCTTGCCGTATCAAATAACGGTACAATGAGTATACTAATCGCTATTAATGGCGCATTTTCCAATAAGAAGGGTAACTCAGTATAGGCATGGGGTCGCAGAGCCAAAAACTTAAGGGTTAGGATGCTTATAACAAAGCCCACGATCAGCGAACCTGTATCGCCCATAAAGATTTTCTTGTCAGAAGAGAGGTTAAAGCCTAGGAATGCCATTAGACTCGCATTCATTGTAATACTCAATAAGGCGAAGAAATACTCTTTGGTCAAGTAAAAAATAGTGGTGTACAAGACCATAATAACGATGCCTACCACCGAGGCAAGCCCATCTATTCCATCGATTAGATTATATGAATTTATGATCGTTATCATCATAAAACCTGCAATGATCACATACAAATAGAAGGGTATTTCCATGATATTGAGAAACCCGTTCAAAGAGAAAATTGTAAAACTAGGGTTTGCAAGGATAAATGCGATCGCAAAGGCTTGTGCTATAAGCTTTGCTCCTGGTGAAATGACCACTAAATCATCTTTCAAACCCACAATGAAGAGAATTGTAAGGCCAGGAATGATATACATTGCCTCGTCGAATACGTCACGACCATGTATAAAGAAAAGTGCAAAAACCAGGGTATAAAAAAAGGCTACCCCACCAAGAGTAGGGGTTTTTAATGAATGGGAGCTCCTTTGGTTAGGATCATCCATCAACCGTTTATGCTCCACCACCTTAATAATCTTTGGAATGGTCAAATAGGTGAGGAGAAAGCCTCCTATAAAAATTGATATTGCTGTTTCTAGAAAATACAATTGGTTACGATGTTGATGAACAAGGAGGAAATTAACATTGGTTATCCCCTTCTTTCTTATTTACGGGAAAACCAATCAATCGCCAACGATGGGCGCAAAGTTATGAAATAAGCCATAACAAAAGGCGATACAGGGAAAATGTTAAAGGTTAAACCAGCGTCCTTAGACCATATTTACCATAAATGCAGGATATAAGCTAATCCAAATCATAAAAACAGTCACAACCTGTTATATATTTTGAGTATTTATCCAATCTAAAAGGAAACTGCTTGCTTACGCCATTGGCCATCGCGTCGTCTTGTGGTAAGTATTTCAGTTCAAGCACGAAAGCTGTATCCGATTTTCTCTTGTTCGGTAAAGTATCAAAGCCATGGATGAACCGGTAAAAGTGCATCGTATCGTCTAGTGTAACCCTAAACTTCTTATTCTGTGATAAATAATACTTTCTTTCATAGGTGTTTAATAAAACAGGGTTTAGGAAATGCAGTTGTTCAACTATCAATTCGGCCACACTATTTTCTTTAGCTAGCTGTATCAATTTTTTTTGGTTTAGGTCGGCTACCTTAAAGTTTGGCAGTGGATATAGCCATTTATCACCTGTTAGCCCATACTTCACCTTTATCTCCAAGGTAGGATCGGTAGCGTATTGGATATCTTCACCATACCAGCGAATACGAAACTTAAAGCGTCTCGACTGCCCGACCACGTTGTCGGTATACAATTCAAAGGAGGCGGTATCAAGGTAGATACTATTAATCTGCCGTTTTTGATAAATCTCAGAAAAGAAAAAAGAATTGGTTTTTATTTCCCATTCCAATTCCGATTTGGACAATTGCCCAAGTTTCACAGGAAACTTTCGCTCATACCTGAATTCCTGTTTTTTATCTGTAAAGGGTATATGCATTATCTTTCACTTTTTCTGCCAAAGTCGTTTCCGTACATTTTATCTTTGACAGCTTTTGTTTTTTCAAATATCTCTTTTCCGTTGAATACCATCGAAGAATTCTCCTCTATCAAAAATAATTTATCTACCCCGGCTGTATTCACATTGTTAGCTACGATGCTTCCCTCACCGAACTCATCCTTTTTTTGAAATGCGGTAAAGGCCAAACGGGTGTTTCTGATATCCAATCCGTCTATCGTTGTGGTTGACAGATCTTTGGTGTTCACACCGATTTCCGAATCAGTAATTTCTGTTTTCCGAATCGCTGCCCTGCTGTTCTCCCCAATGCTGATGGCCTTATCGCCCGCCCCTTTAACCTTGACCCCGCTCAATGAAATATCGGAGCCCGAAACATCAACACCGTCGTTTCCTAAATTTTCAAAGTAGCTTTCGGTAATGTTTCCTGTCACAAAATCACCATCAAAAGCATCCGATTTGGTGTTATAGAAATAAGTGTTGTCCATGGTAAAATTGGTACGCACAATATTTAGGGCATCTTCGCAGCCATTGTTTTGAAACCTAACATTTCGCAATTCAACTGCCGATTCATAGAAAGTGACGGCACCTGTAATTCCCCATTTCCCATAAGACGGATTTTTTAATCCATCAAAAATAGTGTGGTTTAGACGTGACTTTTCAGATGCTTGCAATACGACCATTCCTCCTCCGTTTCGGCTCGAAGAATATATCTTTATTAAGGCGGCTTTTTCACCATTGAAATAGACTGGGGACTTAGAGATAATCAAGCCACCTTCTTCAATGTCCATCTCAAAACCTGCAGGAACGATTACCTTGTATCCTTTTTCTATACGAAGTGGCTTGGAAAGCTTCCAGGGATCTGAGGCTTTTAAGAAGTTAACAGTTTTGCTGCTTTCATCAATTTTCATAAATGGGAAATGCGCAGCGTTCATTGGTTTTCTCATGACATCATCAGTTGTATATGCCGCATTGTGATAGGGGTAGGGAATAATATTCTCTGATTTGATCTGATTGGTGCCAACAATCCTATAATTAACTGAAATAAATTGAAATTTTGATCGATCCGTAGTTTTTGCGGCTTTATCAAAAAAAGCATTGAACGCACCTTCCCGAATTTCCAAGGTATCTTTTTTAAAGGAATTCTCCTTTATATAAATAGGGTTGGAAAGACCGATCAAGTTTTTCTTCTTATAATTTATGCTAATTACCTCTATGTCCATTTTTGCGACATTTCTAAAGTTCAAAACAGTTTTCTCTTGATCCATCGACTCTAGGTAAATATCAAGTGGGTGGCTTAGACTATAAAACGCTTTGATTTTTTCATGCCTTTTGCGCATTGCATCCTTTAATTCCGTAGCTTTTTGCGGATATTCAGTAGAAAGAATATCTGAGGATTCCATGAAATTTTCCTGCAAAAAAAGACGCTCAATTTCTTCCGAGGGGACTTGAATTAGCTCATTCAGCTTTGAGAGAACTGCTTTTCGATACATTGGGTCTTCTGGAAAGGAATATTGTATCGCAAACGGTTTTTCGGCATAGTAATACCCCAAAGCATCAAAAGCGACTGGTTCTAATAGCGAGGTTGTCGGGTTGTAATAAAACCGTTGATTGTGTAATGCATGCCCATGCGTGCCCGCCGTATAGGTAGCAACAGCATCCCAATAGGCAAATTTGTCATAGTCAAAGATAGAAGAGGGCGGCGCTTTCTTGCTCAGATAGTAGGAGTGCAGCATATCCTTGGCCTGGATAAATTGCTTGTATTTCGTACTGTCCTTTAAAATTTTGTTCATTCCAAATGCCGAAATGGGCAAAGTGGCACTGCTAAAGTTTCGTCCTCCTTTTTTAAAATCCTCCCAACCGAGAGATTCATCGATCTTCAAGATGACACTTTCCTTGCGTCTGTTATTTTCCAAAAGATATTTTGTAAACCCTTCTTCAAACGCCATTACACCCACATTGTTATACATAGATTGCGCTTGTTTTTCCCCATTTATTTTTACCGCAACATTAAGAAAGCTATATCGTAAGGCAATCACATCTTTCTTTTTTAGAAGGTGATGAAACATCCATTCACCCATATAATTTCTTGCTGCAGCCGTTTGCACCGAAAACTTGTTGGTTCCCAGAATAGTGCCGTTGTCTAATTTCACCTTATAAGACCATTTGTTTTTATGCACCAAATGATCCGTCCAGTCGCCCTTTAGTCGAATTTCAGCATTGTACTCTTTTCCTTGGAAGTTTATTGTGGCAGGAACCCAATCTTGATCGTAGGTAAGCAATAGCCCATAATCTAATGCTTCCTGTCTTTTTTTCTTGATTTTTTTGAAATCATCCTCTTCTATTTCTATGGTCAACTTGTCCTGAACGGGCAGAAATATCTTTTTGATCCCTTTTGAACTTGGGTTTTTTTCCCCATGTAAGTCAAAATGATAGGATATCGTTTCTTTGATAAATTCTTCGTTGTTTTTGTAGGCCAAAACATGCAGCCCCCTTTGCAATTTGCTGGTCAATGCAGTTTTATTACCCGTAAACCCTTCGATATAAGAAAAACCGATCGGTGTACCCGGTTGTTTCTTTTTAGCGAAACCCAAACCGTTGATGAGGAAATTTTTATAGGTAAGACTTGCCAAGGAATCACTTCTTCTCATCTCCATGACAATGGCACCATCCTTTATCACCCCAGCATAGGAATCCCTAAACTTTAAAGAATCAAGTGCTGTGCTGCCCATGTCATTAAGACGTATTACCGCCTTATCCACATTCTGTTTGATATCGTCATAGGATGCCAGAAGCACTGTGTATCCTTGTTGTGCGTAGGTGTCGAGAAACTCATCGAAAGTTATTGCTTCAAGATTGGTAGCCTTAAACGCACCTGGCGCTTCCATTTTTTCGATCAGAATTCCTTTGGACAATTCTCTTTTCGAAGAACTCAGCCTGGACAAGACAAACAAAAAAACGAGCAACAGCCCTACCCCGACCAGCAATTTCGCGTCATATAAACCGTTATGCCTTTTGATTTTCATCCTTAGCTATTTGAGATAAAGCTTATACTGATGTTCTTATATTTCTCCTCAAGCATCCTTTTAAGCTCCATCAAACTATCTACACTTGAAAACTCTAGCATAAAAGCAAACTCGCTATACTCATTGTTTTGGTCAAAACGACGCAGATCTAATGATTTTGTTTGGGATTGTAAGAGCGTAAGCATTTCTGTTTCAGAAATCTTTTCTTGGGTACGAATGACTAAATTTTGAGTAGACGACACTACTTTTTTACCTCCTAAAAACACGATTACCACACCCAATATGATAAAGCCTGCAATGGTTATCCATTTTTCATTGGCTCCCATTCCCAAACCTATGGAGATACTCATAAAAAAATAGGCCAATTCCTCTGGCTCTTTAATCGCAGTTCTAAAACGAACGATTGACAAGGCCCCGACCAAGCCCAAAGACAATGCCACCGAAGATTTTACGATGGATATGATCAACATTGTTGTCATCCCTACCAACACCAAGGTCTTGATCATTACCTTTCGGTTCGACAGTACTTTCGAATATCTGTCGTACATCAAGCCTAGCAAAAAAGTAAATACCCCCGTAAGGCCAAGGTTTATTACAAAATCCAGTAAGGATATTCCACCCTCCTCACCGGCGAAGGATAGTAGGTTTGACAATTCTTCATTCATAGGTACATTATTTTATGGTTATTTATAGCTAGGATTGCTTCGCAATTGTCTACATAAACTTCTGATATTGAAAAAACAGCTTGGGCCCTTATATTCATTTTCACAGATGAACATATCCTGGTCAGGCCATTGCCAAAGTGAATTTTATGTAAAACAATTGTAAAACTTCGGTAAAGTTATGAAAAGAAAGCGAAGCTCAATCCTTTGAAGTAGTTGAAAAGACATCTTCAAGCCATCCATCTATGGAATACTTGTAATAAATCTCTTTTTGTATTGGCACATAAGGTATTTCGAAAAACGACTTATCCAGACGAAGGGTTTCCCTGTCTAAATAATATATATTATTTGGGTTATAGAAGTCATATGTCATGATTTCCTTGTTGGTAGTAATTATTTTTTTTTGTGCGCCTATCATCTCTATTGTCCTCATCGTTAGCCCTTTTTGATCAGGGTGTTGAATGTCTAACACTACGCTACTATCACTAATTTTATCAATCAGTTTTTGCTTTGAAAGAGAAGTGAACTCGAAATCACCTTGCTTTGCAGCTCGGAAGGTTTTATTGGTCGTTTTCTGTGCGTAGAAGAGTTTTTTACTTTGAAAGAACATAAAATAATCAGTTGTTTTTCCCCAAGCCTTAAATTGCTCTTTGATATGCATTAGCAGTTGATAACGGTCGCTATGCACAGTTCCCACGAAGAGCAGATCGACTTTCATACTATCTGGTTTAGACTGGATTTTCTTATAGGCATCAAGAAAAAACAACGGTCTAAACCTAAACCCATGGGCATCGTTAAGACTATCTTCTTTATCAAAGGTGTGCTTAAAATCAAAATGGGGGAGTAGATCTAAGGTGTATTTTTTATTTTTAAGGGAGTCCCACATATACACGATGAATATTGCCTTGGATTGATTTTTCCGTAGAGCTACCAATTTTTTTTCAGAAATGGCCTCTGCATTTAGAAAAAGCACAAAATCATATCGATTTGGCACTAGGTGTGCAATGATGTTGTTGTAATAGGTGTCAATTTTTTTGGAAAGAAATGACTTATTCACTCGAATGATCGCCTTCGTCATAAAATCGTTCCCAGGACGTTCATCATAATAATCTACAACAGCTCCAAACTCCCGTAGTTTGCTTCCAATTTCTTCGCCGTACCCAAAAAACTGAGGGGAGAAGAGTAAGATTTTCTTGCCTTTGAAACTGTCTTTCATATCCAAATTTATTGAGGAATCTTTTCCCCCATTTCTCGTTCGACAAAACCTTCGATAATAATATCGGGGTTCAATTGATTTACATATTGCTCATGATATCCCCATATATAGTACACTTCATAAAAATGTAGCGAGAAAAATGGGATAAGCTTGTTTGTAAACGAATCCCTGAAAACCAAGGCCCTAAGCTTATTGCCACTATGTTCATTCTTGGTGATGACGGTCAATTTAGGAAAGCCGTCTATCGGCAGATATTGTATTTGGTTTTTATTTTCCTTGAGGGCAAACGTTGGGTTTTTTTCTATAAAAAAACCCTTGTTCCTTACTCCTAACAACTGAATATGTTCCCCCCAGGAGTAATCCTTCCAAACAATATCAAAATCATTGACGCTTTTAGGGCTCATCCCCAACTCCGCATTTTGGTCAAAAAAGTGCTGATAGGCCAAAAAGGCCCCATAGGAATTCCAGTGGGAGTCAAATTTATGGTAAACGGGGAAAGCTTCTTTGCCCTCAAGCAAAGTCGGTCTTGGGTCTGTCAATCTAGTCGAAACACCGTTTTTTTGCATGTATCCGAGCAACTGATCTACCCGAGATAGGGTATCACGCACCTGTATCTTCATGGTGTTGGGCATATACTCTGGATAAATCGTATGCTTATTGGGCCAGAAAGACAAAAAATACTTTCTTCCGCTGGCGGTATACCTATTTCTTCTATCTGTCCATTGATCAACCATCCACTTTATTTGACCCTGAGAAAGTAGGCTGTCGCGGCTGTAACTCCTGTACATTCTACTTTTCATTTTATTATAAAAAAGCCATTTGTCCTTACCAAACTTTACCAGCTCTGGATGTATGGAAGATCTAAAAAGTTTTGTCCTATAGGAACCTCCCCAATTAACCATATGATTGCGAAGACCAAAATTATCATCAAAGTAATCTTCATAATCCCTAGCGAATTTTGTGCTAAAAGAAAAATCTGGTTTCGTGGCAAGTTGTCTTTTTTCAAGATTTTCTAGGGGAGGGGTCAACTGAATTCTATTTTGTACTACCGGTATGACCAACAAAACAAGAAACACCGCAGCAAAAATTCCTTTGGGAGAGATTGATATCTTATTGAAATTGTATCCAATAAAAAGAAAGATAACCAAACAGCTAAAGGCAGAAATCAAATATGGATATTTGGTAAATCTGTTGATTCGAATCGAATCCATTTCTTTTGAATCATCTACTGAAATAAAATAGGGGTCATAAATTGCCCGGTCTTTGGAATTCCCGACAATGCCTGAGAAACGACCATCTCGAGTTTGAGAAATGTATTTATTCCCGGCGAACAATCGATTAAAGCCCGGCAAATCAAACGTTCTTGTTCCTTCCTCATCAGTAATTATAAGTTTTTTTATTGTTATTGGCTGTTGATCAAAGTTTTCGCCAATATCCAAACGTATGCGGAATAAATCTTCTATTGGAGGTAGCACAAAAGTTATTTCTTGATAATCCTCCGACCCTTTTACCTTGGTTTTTACAGAGTTTTTTATGCTAAAGGCTTTGGAAGGAGATTCCCAATAAAAAAATTGAAAAACATCGTCTTTAGGTACTTTCGCAGTAAGCACCACCTTGGCATTTACCAAATTTGTATCCGTATTGTTCTTTAAGTAATTGGCCAATAAAAAAAATACTGTTACTCCAAGAAGTACAAGACCGTATATTTTACTTTTTTTGCTCAATTTCATACCTTAAAATCTAAAGTAAATGAAAGGGTTATAACTTGATTGCGCCAGCTCGATCATTGAGAGTACCAGTAAGAATACATAAAAGAGGTACACCCCTATCTCGCAACCATTGGCCCAGGCTATTGATTGGATTTCCTTTATCCTATCATTTATTTTTCTTCGAAGTGGCATGGCAAAAATAATCGCCAGCAAGATCATCGTAATCGAATAGGTGTTCAAATATACCAAAGCGGTAACATCGCTGCCACCAGTGGTGCCTATCATGCTTCTAAAATAGTTGAAAGCCTCTTTCATACTTTCTGCCCTAAAGAAAACCCACCCTACCACAACGACCACCAACACATACAAATGCTGCAAAAAAATTGGCCATTGGGCGGTCCTTAAGATTTTACTTCTTTCCAAAATAAGAAAAAGACCGTGGAACAAGCCCCAAAAAATAAAATTAAAACTTGCTCCGTGCCAAAGTCCCGTAATAAAAAAGACCACAATTAAATTGAAATATGTTTTTCCGCTACCCCCCCTATTCCCGCCTAAGGGAATGTACAGATAATCTCTAAACCAAGTGGATAGGGATATGTGCCATCTCCTCCAAAAATCTTGTATTGATTTTGAAATATAGGGGTAATTAAAATTTTCCTTGAAATTGAAGCCCAGCATCTTTCCTAAACCAATTGCCATATCGGAATACCCGGAAAAATCAAAATAAATCTGGATTGTATAGCATACGATTCCCAGCCAAGCGGTCGCAACGGAAATCTCCACTCCTGGCAAGGAAAAAGCCTGGTCCGCAATCAATGCGGCACTATTGGCGATAAGTACTTTTTTGGCAAGTCCTCTAATGAACCGAATCACTCCTTCTACAAATAAGGGCAGGTCTATGGTACGTTCTTTAATTTCTTCGGCTATATCGTGATATCGAACGATAGGACCCGCAATCAACTGTGGGAAAAATGAAATATAAAGCCCCAGATGAAATAGATTTTGTTGCACAACGGTCTCCTCCCGGTACACATCTACCAAATACGAGATGCCCTGAAATGTAAAAAACGAGATGCCAATTGGCAAAAGAATATTGGTGTGGTCATAGGCTAGATAAAGTCCTATCTCCTGAAGTGTTTCCACTACGAAATTTGCATACTTATAGTAAAGCAAAAGTCCTAGGTTCATCCCGATGGCAATTCCTAAAACCGCTTTGCACAACCTTGGGTTCCGCTTTAAAAAATAGGAAATGCCAATTCCCGAAATATAGTTGATGCTAATTGAAAATAGCATTAACAATACCAGAATACCCTCACCCCAAGCATAAAAAACCAGGCTTGCAAGTAATAGAAAAAAATTGCGATATGCTTGCTTTAACAGAAAGTTGACTATTAAAACCAGTGGCAAAAAAATAAAAAGAAAAATCGTGGAACTAAAAACCATAATAACTTTTGAAACTTAAATCATTCATTGTTTGCCCTTGCCTTTAACTACTGCTATTAGGAAGGTAGCTATAGCTTAAGACCGTAACCTAATTACGGTAACATGATCATCTTTGCTGATAAAGGTAATATCATTTTCGGCCTTAAAAATGATTTCTCCCGAGTAAAAATTCTTGCAGGCAATAGTACCATTTGTCATCTCACAATAATAGACATCATTCGAATTTATTTTTTTCTCTTTAAAATCCTCGCTAGCACTAATAACATCGGTCAGAGAAATTTTATCATTGCTCGAAAGCACCTCAAAAAATAAGGATTGCCCATTTTCGAGAAGCATCGGGTAACTATTCAACAAGGTGTCGTCATTTTCAAAGTCCTTGTATATGCCTACCTCTTTTATAGTAAATTCTTTTCCTATCAAATCCTCATTTTCAGGAAAGGATATACCCAGATATGAAATATTGTTGGTGTATAATACGGCGTCTACTTTTTTCAATAACTCAAAACTATTGTCTTCAAGAACGCGAATTGTGTCGAACCTAACAAGTTCTCTGGTTCCTCTAAATCTAATATTTTCAATGACCGTACTATCGCATTCCAACCTTAAATAGAAATCATATCCTTGATAGTCTTTATTTTCAAATTGGATTCTAAAATAATTAGCCTTTAAACTCCCCGATTGTTTAAGTTTGATATGGTCACTATCTTGAGAAAGCACTTCGAAATTATAGGGGGGTGTAAAGGAGGCCAAACGTGCTTCATTGATTGATTTTTCATTTGAAACATACACTTCTTTTATGTTATTCGGCATATCTTTCAGCAAGCCGGAATTGACAATGTCTTCTATTAAAGATTCAGTTCTAATCTTTCTGCCAATAACGTTGGAATGGTAATGGGAGTTAAAAAAATACTTCTTTGCGTACGTGTAGTTTTTTACATGGCTCAACAACGGTATTCCTGTGTGGGCCGAAAAAGAATTCCAAAAAGGCATAATACTCGCTTCTTTGAAGTATCCTTTGACAACCACAGGAGGAGTCAAATAAAAGAGAATACCCTTTTTGTCAAAATACGTCTTGTACTCCTTTAAACCTTTCAATAAGCTCGAATTTTTATCTAGCCTGGTAAGCGCCCTCTCCTTACTATCTTGTTGATACCTGCCGCGTATGTATTCTGGCATTATATTATCCCTTTTAAATGCCCTGGAATCATAGACCGAATTTATTTCTCCCATTCCTTCTATGGGATGATTGGCTATGTTTTTTTTAATGCTCGCGAATACCCCGGAAACCGTACTTTCGAACAATGTCCTGTCTCCTAGTATCGTATGGGCCTGGGATGGATAGTAAGTGGGCACCTTAGAGACTTCCATCCCGTTCATGGCGTTCCAAGATTCATCTTTTAGACCTTCGTATTCTTTGGAAAAAATCAATATGTCTCCTTTGTTCAGGTTTCGTTTGACCTGTTCTATAATATACTTAACAGGAAGCCCCCCATGCAGCGCCATGTTGACCACGGGTATATTTAATTGCTGCTCCATTAAATCAGTATCTATTCCAAAGCTTGCATTGCTACCTCCGACAATAACTATTTTTCGCACTTCTACCTTCTTCAATTTCTCCATTTTCGAAATTGTCGCGGCTACATATTCCCTATTATAATCAGGATTAATCCGCAAGGCGACATACGACCCCAGCAGGACTATTCCCAAAAGAATGCATAACCGAAAAAGCAATTTTAACTTCATTGCATCTACCGTTTAAAATTGAAAATAAATAAATACGGCCTCCTTATTACTTCCGTAAACACCATAAAATAGGATATAAAGAACAAATCCAACATAAAAAGTCCATCTTACCACCCAAAGTTGTCTTCCCAAAAGATTTAACAAATGATATTTTCGCTCTAAAAGATTTCCTGCTAAAAGAACAAGGATAGCAATTACCGCAATTTTGAACTCTCGCCATACCAGACCCAACTTATATATACTTCCATCGAATATAACTTCGGGATTGAATACGAAAAAGTTCTCAATAATATAAAATGCATCTGTCAAGCTATTGGCCCTAAAAAAAACCCATGCAAAGGTAACTAGTGTAAAAGTCAGAACCACTTTATAAAGGCGATATGCAAAAGAACGCGTATTAATATTCAATATACTGTTCAATCGAATAATGAAAGGTGATATCGCCAAATCGATTATTTGATAAATACCATGCAAAAAACCCCAGATAAAAAAATTCCAACTAGCCCCGTGCCATAAGCCGCTTATCAGGAAGACAATCATGATATTCCTGTACTTTTTCCATTTAACCACCCTACTGCCGCCAAGGGGAAAGTAAAGATAGTCTCTAAACCATCTCCCAAGGGAAACATGCCACCTTCTCCAAAATTCGGGGATGGATTTCGAAAAATAGGGTCTTTCAAAATTTTTAGTTAAATCATATCCCAATAATTTAGCCGCCCCGATAGCTATATCAGTATACCCTGAAAAGTCACATAAGATCTGGATGGCAAAAAACAAGGTGGCAATCAGCAATTCAAACCCGGAATAGCCGACTGGATCGGCATAAACAGTATTCACCAGTATTGCCAATCTATCGGCGATTACCAGCTTTTTAAAAAAGCCCCATGCCATTAAAATCAAGCCATCCTTACTTCTATGGTAATGAAATTTGTTCGCCAGGTCAAACTGAGGTAGCAGATGGGAGGATTTTTCTATTGGGCCGGCCACCAATTGGGGGAAAAAAGAGACGAATAAAGCATATTTTCCAAAATGTCGGGTGGCCTTTATCTCGCCTCTATATACATCCATCGTATAACTAAGGGCTTGAAATGTATAAAAGGAAATTCCTACAGGGAGTAGAATATTCAAATTTGACACACTCCATTCAAAGCCAATTGCCTTAAATAGCACCGCAAAGTTTTCATTTAAAAAGTTGAAGTACTTAAACCCAATTAAAATGGCTAAATTTAAAATAACACTTAGGGCCACGAACATCTTTTTAGAGCCAAAACCGCCGTGATTTGATTTTTCAATATAGATACCGCTTAAATAGGTAATCAATGTTGAGGTGAAAATTAGCAAAGCATACTTCGGGTTCCAGCTCATATAAAAAAAGTAACTCGAAACTAGTAACCAAAACCACCTGATTCTTATGGGGAAGACAAAATAAAGTACTACTACTATCGGGAAGAAATAGAGAAAGCTGAAAGAATTAAATAACATAAACAGTAAAATCTAATTTCCCCATAGCCTCTTTAACCAAACGCGCCTGCATAAATTTACCAAAAGCACCCATCTGATCTTTAGCATGGTATACAGGGAGTTTTTGCTCTTATTCCCAGCTGTAGACGCTGTATTCTCATGCCTCCTATAATAAATTAGCGGTTCATCTATATAGAAAGTTGTTGCTGTGGTTTCAGCGATCAATCCGATCCAAACATCATGCATTGGAATATTTTTGGGGAACGGCAGTGCTCTTTTTAAAACAGTATTGCGAAACGCTAGGGTAGCGCCCAAGAACTTCACTTTTATTAGATTGGAAATAGCCCCGGTCTTCTTTTTAGAATCTTTAAAAAAAAGTTCGGTATCGTGAATGTCCTCACCTTGGAACATTGCCGCATTGGAAAAGACCAAGCCGTCATTTTTGAGGTGGGCAACACACGTAGCTACTTTATGATCGAACCATATGTCATCCTGATCACAAAGAAATATGAAATCACCTATCGCCTGTTCTAAGGCATTTTCAAAATTAAAAATCAAGTTTTTATGGGTAGATTCAAAGAAGCGTATCCGCGGGTCGTCGTAGGATCGTATGATTTCTACGGTTCTATCGGAAGAACCATCATCCGATATGATCAATTCATCTTGCTCGCCTAATTGCTTCAGGATAGAATCCAGTTGCTGCTTTAAAAATTTCTCGCCATTATAGGTGGCCATACAAACTGAAATCTTCATACAATCTTGGATAGTTACTGGTTGCAAACTTAAGACAAATACATACGCCTGCTATGCATTTACTCTTTTTGAAAATAAAAAAGTATTGAAATAGGTGTTGATAAAACTAATTCTGCGATAACGCACGGTTAGCTTAAGCGCCCTTACAAAAACGACCATATTGTATTGAAGCCAATCAACAAGGCCTTCTTTTTCGATATAGCGTGCGCCTTCACAATAAAATCGAAAACGAGTGGCCTGGCCCATAAAGGACACCTCATCATCTGAAAAATCTTGTTGACAGCTAACATTCAGTACCACAAAATCACTATTCTTTTTTCGAAAACGCTCGATAAACTGAAAATCGCTAAAATCTAATTTCACATTTTCATTGTAACCCCCTACCACAAAAAAAGTGTCTAAACGCACACAGATACCGCTATTAACAGGCGCTAAGCTTTTCAAAGATCGTATGCCAGGTCGAATTTCGTTCAAATAAAAACCTCGTTTGTACTTATAGGAGCAGGGAGAGAAAATTTTACCATCCGTCAATTTCAATATCGGTACTATCAAATGGATTTCTGGGTGATTTGTAACGGCTTCATTATAATGGCTCAAGATATTTGCAGGTAAGGTGGTATCTTGATCTAACAACAATAGCCACTTCTTTTTAGTCTTTTTGGCGTTTTCAGCACCTGCGTTGTAGGCTTTACTTACCCCTGAATTTTTTGGATCATGGACATAAGTAAGGTTTAGATTTGGATATTCTTTTGGTTGTTGCGCTGTGGGAGAGTTATCGTAAACGAAAACACTTAACGGGCCATTTTCGACCGTCATTTGGCGCACCGATTGAAAAGACTCGCTATCGTCCAATTCGGTCTTATATACTACAATGATGATAGAAAGGGAATTGATAAAATTGCTCATATACTGAATAGCACTAATTATGGTATCAAATTACCAGCATTGTCATAAGGTGTTTATCTTATACCGAATGGATTTATTTTTCTACCGTACTTTCTTGCCATAAAAGGAGGCAGTCTTGCGGCATTCCAGATGTTGCCATAAGAATCGAGGTTACCCATACCCTTTTTACTTGTACATTCCCTTCGCTTTCATCTCCGCAATAGACTTATCGTAATTGTCTTCCTTTATTTCCTGGGTGTTCACCCAGTTGGTAAAACGTTTGATTCCTTCTTGAAAATCTACTTTGGGTTCAAAGCCCAATTTGGTGCGTATCTTGGTCAAATCTGCATAGTTGTGTCGAATGTCGCCCAGTCTATAATTCCCGGTAATGGTCAATGGGGTTTCTATACCGTAATTTTCAACTAGGGTATTGGCCACGGTAACCACATCGGTCGCTACTCCTGTCCCAACATTGAAGACTTCACCATTGGCTTCCTCACTTTCAAGTCCAAGAACCGTGGCATCGACGACATCATCGATAAACACAAAATCACGGGTTTCCTTCCCATCTTCAAAAATGTTTATCCCATTGCCATTCTTTATCTGCGTTGAAAAAATAGATAAGATACCCGTATACGGATTGGAGAGTGATTGGCCAGGGCCATATACGTTTTGGTATCGAAAGGCTACCGGTGCAATACCCACGGTCGGGCAAACAGTCATAACCATTTGCTCCTGGTTTTGTTTTGTAATGCCGTATACGGATGAAGGATGTATTTTAGAGTCCTCATCGGTCGCTACGAGTTGCAAGGCCGAACTGTTGGGATATTTTACTTCAAAATCTTTTTGGTCCATATCCGCTTCGCTCCTATGGGTCGGATAAACATGGCCCAACTCGCTGCTAAAATATTTTCCTTCCCCATAGATGGATCGAGAGGAAGCTATGATTACTTTTTTGACCGTATTGGGTGTATTCACCAGCAAATCTAACATCATTGCCGTGGCTTGTATGTTCACCAATACATATTTATTTACCTCGTACATTGACTGCCCTGTGCCGGTCTCGGCCGCATAATGTACAATGGCATCCTGATTTTCGATAGCCTTTTTCCAATCATTTATATTCGTTACATCACCTTTGATAAAGTGCACTTTGTCCCTGATCGAAGCATACAAGGGGGAGGTTTGCTCTGGTTCCCTACCATGAATCTGCTCTGAAAGGTTATCCAAAACGGTCACCGAATACCCTTTTGATATGAGTTTAAGCGATAAATTAGATCCAATAAATCCTGCTCCGCCGGTAATTAATACATTCTTCATTCAACAATCAGTTTTTGTTACGCTATTTGTACTTAAATTCAAAAGTAGGAATTTTAAGAGTTTATTGTTTCAACTGAGTTAGCAATTCCTCGAATATTTATCTCTTGGATTCCTTTTTACCAGGAATGTAAAAAACAGAAATCAGAAAGGCGATGACATAAAGGGAAGTGGTAGTTCTAAACGGTGACTCGATGATCATCAATAGCAAGATCATAAAAAGGACCAACAACATCGTTTTGTTTTTCTTTTTGGCAAATTGATAGAAAAGGAACAAAAATGCAGCCAAGAATAGCAAAACGCCTAACAAACCGTTTTCAAGCAGATAGGTCAGAAATTGATTATGCGAATGGTTTACCGCCATGAGGGTTTCAACCCCGCTCTTATTTACCATAATATGGTCTGGTAGCACCTTAGAGGAGGTTCCTGTCCCATGCCCCAACCACACTTTATCGGAAATCGCCTCCCAAGAGATCCTCCAAAGTTTTTCCCTTTGCGAATCTAAAACACCAATAAAAATAAAGACACCGGTAAAAACAACCGCCCAAAGAGGAATCAATCCCCTAATCAAGGGTTTGATCGGTAGGGCGTACAGCAAAGGGAGTGTCAACCCTAGCAATAATGAAAAACGCGATCCTAGTAGCAACAGGGTAAACAGTGCTAACAAAGCGTATACCGCCCCATATGCTTTTGTTATTTGTCGGCTTTTATACAAATCGAGACAAAATAGACCGCCGATCAAGATAAAAAAGGAGAGAAAGGTAGGATGCGGATAATACAGCCAAAACAATGTAGTATGTACGTCTGATTTCACATCTGTAAAATAGCTATGCAAATCAATATTGTAATAATACCCATTGTAAACCATTAACAGTACCCAACTCACTATACTGATAGCTATTACAATAAAAAATACCTTTGTGTATATTTTCTTGATGCGATTTGTCTTGTCCGAAAAATCTACCATCGCACTTATAAGTACAAACAGCACAAAGCCTAGTGGTATAGCTAGTTTGGAGGTCTCCCCCTCTCCTAAAAAAAGCACTGGTATCATAAAAAATAAAAGAAGTAAAATCTGAATAGGGCCAATTCGAAACCGTCGCGTCTTGTAGAACCGAAATAAGGCATATCCCAATAAAAGCAGCGTGGTAAAGGTCACCCAGGCAATCTTTAGCGGTATGGCCACTATGAATAATCCTGTAAAAAAGAGACCGTAGGTTTGTTCAGCCTTTAACTCCTTTAAAGCTCGTACTAATGGTAAAAAGAAAATCACCAGCCAAGGAACCACCAAAAGAAGCGTACGTTGCCACTTAGAGTATACCAATTCGTTCACAGGGTCAAAAACAATATAAGGATCAAATGGTATTTGTTCTGTGTTAATAGTAAATGTTGAAGTTGCTTTGTCAGCTTCTGAAATGCTTACTAAGAGGCCAAGTTTTTTGACAATGTCTTGCTTTTCCAAGCTGAAAAGACTCTTCTTGCCGTCGGAAAGCGAAATAGAGTTGATGACTACCTTTTTCATATTTCTATTCGAACCGAAATCCAGTCGAATATATTTAAGATGCTGCCCTTCTTTTAGATGAAAGGGAAACTCTAGTTTATTCTGTCCCTTCTTTACTGCAGCATCGACTCGTTGGTCCGAGTTAAAACTGTTTCCGGTATCATAAAGAAATTGCATGCTGCCCTCGGCTTCATAAGTGGCATCTATCTCAAACGAATAGCTTTCCTGTGATAAAGACTGCTTAAGGCCATGCGCGGTGTATAAATTGATAGCCAAAGAAATGAGCATGCAGCACCCAATTCTTGAAACGAACGATAAATCCTTTATAAATCTCATCGGCTTGATGCTAATTTGACCAAGTCAGCAGCCGTTTTCTTTCCCGTTTTATTAAGTGCCATCATAGATGCGAGCGCTATCAGAAAAAGTGATATCCCGATAGGGTTGTTAAAAAAAGGGTTTGTTAGCGATAGTAGTATGACAAAAAGGGATCCTAGGAAAAATGCTCTTCGAATTCCAGGGAAGTTTTTGTCTTTGATATAGGCATTGTACAAGATAATAAAGAACAGCGCCCACAGCGATAGACCAAAGACACCCTGTTTATGAAATACCTCTAAGTATCCGATTTCCATATGCACTTCTCGAACAGGCACCCCTATCCCAAAACCATGGCCTATGAAGAAGCTGATTGGGCTTATACGCTCGGCCACTTGAATAAGTTGTTGTATTCGTATGGAATCACTCAATTCTTTGTCGCCAAGTTCGAAATTCCCAAAGAAATAAATACTTCCAAAAATCAAGACAGCTGCCAATAGTAATATTTTGACATTCAACTTTAACAGCAATGGAATACCATAGAACAAAGCATAAAGAAAGCCGAACATCAGAATAAAGCCTCTGGTTCCGGTAAGAATCATCGCGACCATGATAATAAGAATGGCCAGCCCTTTTCTTTTTGACCTTGTGTGAATCCAAAAAATGAGACCCACGATCATATATAAGAATCCTTTGTAAAAGAAAAGTCCCCCAGTTCCCCTAAAGATAAAATCGGATGGAGAAAGCTGTGTATTCGCATATTGATAAAACGACAGAAAATCCAATTTGCCTAGAAAAAACAAAGTTTGAATGCCAATATAGCCTATGGCCATAAAAACACTCGTTTTTTTTATCATTGAAACTACCAATTGCACACGCTGTTCGCTATCGATATAATAACTAAAAAATAGGATACTGAAAAAGTAAGAAAGCGGCTTAACATCTTCTACAATCAAAGCAAAGGCGGCGCCGTTAAGCCAACCTAAAAGAGTATAGGAGATTAATATGGCTAAAACTGCAGAAGACAATAGTAACACATACTTTGGTATTCGTTTATGGTACATATAGAGCACCAAAACAATAGTGATATTAAGAAAAAATAAAAAGATTCGCAGGGTAGCCGCGCCTATTTCGAAAACTCTTCCTCCTCCTCCAAGGAAAAGCTCTAAAAGCGTGATAACAAAAATGATTTTAAGGAGAATTCGCATGTGCTCTACGTGCAGGTTTTTTGTTCGTATTCGTTACTAATCGGTATAAAATTACGATAATATGATTCCTAACGTATAAATATGCCCCAAAACCGATTCAGTATGCCATAAATAGTTTAATCCAAAGCTACCTATAAGAAGGGAAAAAAGAGATAGCAATTGCCCATTCAATCATTACCTTGGAATGTGCTCGCAAAGGAGAGCTTATGCTCCTATTTTGCAGCCTAATCAACCCGCTCCTTTTTCACCGAGTATTTGTTTTAGGAATTTCAGGTTGTTTCCTTTTTTCATAATACCAAAAATCGCTAAAATCCAAAACACCGCACATGCCAGTACGGTAGGTATTGTACCTCTGGTATAAACATGAATCACCAAATAGATTCCCGCGGTGACCAATACCAAGAATAGATTTGTGAGTGTATGCAGCTGCATTGCTGGCACTTCCTTTTTGCTGTATACCAAATACAGTCCGAAAAGAACAAAGTGCACTAGAACGCTTATCCATGCTCCTGCAAGGATACCGTATTTGGGAATACACATTAGATTCAAAACCAAACTCAACAACAACGAAATACCTACCGTAATTACTCTATATACCTGTTTGTTCGAAATGGTCAATATATTCCCTAATAAGGTAGAGATCGTTCTTATGATGACCACCATAGAGAAAGGCAATACCAAAACGGCCGCCTGTCGATATTCTTCCGTGTATAGAAAAGTTAACAGCTCTTCTTTAAAAGATGTGAAGGCCAAAAAAAGCGAACATCCAATAATCAATAAGTATAGAAACAGCTTAGACACTAACTCCGTCACATCCTTATTTTTAAAAAACTTAAATGAAAGGTAGGGCAATAGCACGCTTGAAACAATATCCGAAAACACCATCAAGATAAGTACAATTCTAAATACCGATTGGTACAGCGCTACATCTTTCGCTCCTAGATAAACTGAGATTATCTGCGTATCAACCATAAAATAGAATATCCCCAAAATGCTAAAAACACCAAAAGACCAGCTACTTTTTAGTAAATACCCTATTTGGCCATCTTTCACAGAAAATGCCAAGGACCTTCTGCAGAAGTACAGCACATATAGAAGTTGTAAAAATTTCGAAAACAGTAGGCAGGCAACCAACTGTAATAGACTTACATCAAATTTCCAAAAAAGCAATACCGAAATCGTAACGGCAAGGGCATAGACAATATTGGACTTGGTAAATTTGTCAAATCTGTTCTGTACTTTTAAAACCGCTTGTAAATAAAGTACAAAGGAAGCAATTATTGCAAATAATACATATAGCGCACCCACCTTAAGCCATTCGGCCTGATAAAAAACAAATAGGTAGGTCAAAAATAGACTGCTGCTTACCAACGCAATGAACATCTTTGCCAAAATACTATTTCCAAGATATTTTTGAATAGCACCTACTTGCTGTGGGTAGTCTTTGATAACCATTAATGAAAAACCAAAATCGGCAACTATTACGGCCATAGCAGACAATGAAAAACCGAAACTTAAAATCCCGAATTCGGCTACCTCCATTAACTTTGCAAGCACTATAAACACAACACTACCTGTATATAACTGCAATATTGAAGTTAACGTAGACCAAAAAATATTTTTTGAAATAGTAGACATGTTGGGTTTCGATCTATCGATGTGCTTTCTTACACATAGGCCAAGTGATATTCAGAAATTTTGACCAAGCCCGACATTCAGTGCGGTCACAAACTTCTTTTAAGTTATAAAAGGGGCGCCTTCTTATCTTTGCGCAAAAATCCCATACATTAAATATGTCTTAATTTCCCTTAATTTATGCAACATTAAAAAAACCAAGGACTTCGTTAGTTGCAAGGGGGCCAACCCACCTTTTCTATTGACTCTGTCGCGAATCTGCTCGTCCAAGCCCTGGTATTTTTTCAGCTTGCTTTTGGTGATTTTTTTCAAACCACAGGCAATCAATGTCCGATTTACAAAACCTAAAAAAGACGTCGAATATCCTGCAAAGAGGCCTTTGTTTCTTTGATGCATGCTAAGGTATCGCACTACCAGAAAAGACAAATCAAATGGTTCTTTAACTTCCCATTCCTGATCGAACAATTGGAATTTCGAGGATTTGTCGACAATAATGTTAAAGGGAAGGGCATCAAAGAATTCAGCTTTTACAATGTCTTGTTCGCCTTTATCACTTAGCGCCTCCGCACGTAAAAAATCGACCCATTTGAGCATTAATTCGTCAAACTCGGAAAAACGTTTTTTATAAAGCGCCCCCGTAATTATATGATGCAAATTCGCACCTTCAATATAATTTGTCTCTTCCTCAATATTTTGTGCAATTGTGGCTTCAGACGCCCCTTCTCCCAAACGCATTTTTTTAACCTTTATCCCATTATCCTTTGCATGAAAGGAAGCGTACGTATTGTGAGGCTCAATCCTATTGCAAGTGTAGTATTGCCCTAATAAAGTGTCATCTATTAAGATTTGTTCCTGACTCTTGGAGGCAACTATTAAAAAAGAATTCGAAAGATCCTTTAACAGGCCGTTTTCTTCCAATGAATCCCAAACTAGGTATTCGTTAAGTAGGTTCGATTTTGGTCTAGGATTATAATGTCGGTCCTTGGTAAAGCGTATTAAGTCTGCAGCATTAAAAGCTTCGTTGTCGATACCCCTATCTGAAAGAACCACTTTTGGTAGTTTATAATCTGGAAAGGGATATAAAAATTCTGTGGAAGCGAAACCAGAATCGGTAAGCATACTTTCTATTTCATCATGGCCAAAAGTGGTGATATGCTTTTCTCCATACCTGCTTTCCAACCCAAAGTAAGCAGTTGCATAGTGGTCTTCGTTGAAGCCCGCAAAATATTTCAATCCTAACTTATTCTCAATTGCGATGACCAGTGAACCATTCGGTTTCAAAAGCTTTGCGTAGCTCTCTAACGCCTTGTAAAAGGGGTTTTCTCTACTGGAATACTTTGCGGTATATTCAAAGACTCCAATCAAGGTAATGATGTCAAACTTCTCATCGAATTCTACATCCTCCACATTGCTACAAACCACGGTGACATTGTCAAGGTCTCTGCATCTTTCCGCGATACAACGCGCTCTAGACAAACTACCTTCAACAGCCGTTATTGAAGCACCTGTTTCTCCTAAATACCTAGAAATAGCACCACAACCGGCGCCTATTTCAAGGATTTTGTGCTCTTCCTTAATATTGAGGGGCCGTAAGATATTTGCTCTATAAGTCGTGAGGTGATATTCACTACTCCAATCCTTAATTCGATCGAACAGTTCAGTCGAAAAAATAGATGTATCCTTGGAATTTTTAAATGAATCGAAGGTGTACTGCTCATTTTCCTCTCCATCACTATAGCTGATAACCTTATCAGGATTTATGTATACCCTGTTTTTCTCATCAAATGCAAGTTCGTTTACTTTCATGCGTTTTCTAGTTGTTCGACCTTTCTACTCTGTTTATCATAGCTGACAGGCTATCCCTCCAATACGGGATTTCCATAGCCAACACTTGTTTGATCTTTGATTTATCCATCACACTATATGCCGGCCTTTTGGCAGGGGTCGGGTATGCCTCCGATTTGATCGGTAGTAATTTTACATTCGTATTACTCAGGTCAAAAATGGCTTTTGCAAAATCGTACCAACTGGCCACTCCTTCATTACTATAGTGGTAGGTGCCATAGGCATTTTGTTCTTCCTTAACGACCCTGATAATTACTTTTGCTAAATCCCCGGCGTAGGTAGGTGTTCCGATTTGATCACAGACAACACCCAATTCGTCTCTTTCAGAGCCCAATCTCAGCATCGTCTTTAGAAAATTATTGCCATGTTCCGAATACAACCAGGAAGTTCTAAAGATAAAGTGTTCTTTAAGGGCCGATGCGGTTGCCAATTCCCCATTTAGTTTGGTTAAACCATAAACTCCCAGTGGAGCTGTACCACTTTGTTCGGTATACGCCTTGGTTTGGTTCCCGTCAAAAACAAAATCGGTGGAAATCTGTATAAAAACTGTATGGTGGTCTTTACAAGCATCGGCAAGGTTTTTGGCCCCATCAACATTTACTTTTCTTGCAAGTACTTCATCGGACTCTGCCTTGTCTACAGCAGTGTAAGCAGCACAATTAATACAATAGGCCAGTGGGTTGCTTTTGAAAAATACATCCACCTTATCTTTTACGGTAATATCGAGTTCGTCTACATCAATATAAATAAAATTGAAGTCCGTAAGATTCTGGGTGCAATCCTTGATACAAGAGGCCAGTTGCCCTTTTCCCCCAGTTACTAGAATATTTTTCATAAGGCCACCTTGTCTAAGGTTGGTAAAACTCGGTCTTTGGCAGAAATCAGTAATTGGTCTTCGGGAAGTTGCCAATTTATATTCAAGGTAGGGTCGTTGTAAATAATACCTCTTTCTGCTTCTTTATGATAGTAGTTATCGCACTTGTAAAAAAACTCTACCGTATCGGTAAGGGCAACGAATCCGTGGCCAAAACCTCTTGGTATAAAAAGTTGTTTTTTGTTTTCATGGCTTAACTCTATGGCTACATGTTCTCCGAAGGTTGGCGAATCTTTTCTCAAATCTACCGCAACATCCAACACGGTACCACTGAGTACCCGCACCAGTTTCGCTTGCGCAAATTCACCAGCTTGGCAGTGCAATGCCCTTAAAACTCCCTTTGTAGAATACGACTGATTGTCCTGAACAAAGTTCACGGTGCTCCCAACCGCTTCATTGAAACGTTGTTTGTTAAACGACTCTAAAAAATAACCTCGTTCGTCTGTAAAGATTGCTGGTTCCAATACAAAGCAACCTTTCAGTTTTGTTTCTTTAACGGTCATTGTTGTTTGTTTAATATCCCTAATAAATTTTTGCCATAACCACTTTTCATAAGCGGTTCTGCCAGACTTTTGAACGCTTCCCTATCTATATAACCCATTTCATAAGCGGCACCTTCGATAGCTCCAATCTTGAGCCCCTGTCGTTCTTCGATAACCTCAACAAATTGAGAAGCTTGCATCAATGATTGAAAGGTTCCAGTATCTAGCCAGGCCGTTCCGCGATCTAGAATACTAACACTGAGTTTTTGGCGCTCTAGATATACCTTGTTTACATCGGTGATTTCTAACTCGCCTCGGTGACTCGGGGGAATGTTTTTAGCAATTTCCACGACAGAATTATCATAGAAATAGATGCCAGGTACCGCATAATTCGATTTCGGTTCTTGTGGCTTCTCCTCTATACTGATTGCCGTCCCTTCTTCATCAAATTCTACCACCCCATAGCGTTCGGGGTCATGTACTCTATACGCATAAATAATACCACCTTCAGGGTCATTATTCGATTGTAATAATTTGGCAAGACCTGATCCATAAAATATATTATCCCCCAAAATAAGCGCAACCTTATCTTGGCCGATAAAATCAGCACCAATAATAAATGCCTCTGCCAAACCATTAGGTGCTTCCTGCACTGCATAGGAAAATGAGCAACCATATTTTTTGCCATCTCCAAGCAATTCCTTGAAAAGCGGAAGGTCTTTTGGTGTCGATATAATCAATATCTCGCGAATCCCAGAGTACATTAAAGTACTTAGGGGATAATAAATCATGGGCTTGTCGTAGATTGGCATCAATTGTTTACTGACCGAAAGGGTCAACGGATGCAGACGCGTACCGGAGCCTCCTGCCAAAATTATTCCCTTCATATGTTTTTAAATTGCGGGTTATACTTAAATACGGTGTGGTTTTTCAACTCTAAACTGATTGGTACATTTTTTGGTAGTAAGCCTGGTAGTCGCCAGAGGTAACACGCTGCAGCCATTCTTCATTTGCCAAGTACCAGTCTATTGTGCGATCAAGCCCTTGCTCAAAAGTCACGGACGGTTCCCAACCCAGCTCTTTGTTAATTTTACTCGCGTCGATGGCATATCTTAAATCATGACCCGGACGATCTTTTACATACGAAATTAATTTTTCCGAGCTTCCTTCGGGTCGATTTAGTTTTTGATCCATTTGTTTACATAGAAGCTTTACCAAATCTATGTTCTGCCACTCATTAAATCCTCCTATATTATAGGTTTCTGTTTTCTTTCCCTTGTGAAAAACAAGGTCTATGGCCACAGCATGATCCTCGACAAAAAGCCAATCTCGGGTATATTTACCATCGCCGTACACTGGTAAGGGCTTGTTTTCTATAATGTTATTAATAAAAAGTGGAATCAGTTTTTCAGGAAAGTGATTGGGACCATAGTTGTTGGAGCAATTGGTCAAAACAAAAGGAAGGTCATAGGTTTCTCCATAAGCCCTTACGAAATGATCCGAACTGGCTTTGGAAGCCGAATAAGGTGAATTCGGGTCATATGCGGTAGTTTCGGTAAACAAACCTTCTTGACCTAAGGACCCGTATACCTCATCTGTACTGACGTGATAAAATAGTTTATCCTGTTTGTTGTCTTTCCATAAACCCCGGGCAGCATTTAACAAATTGACGGTTCCTATTACATTCGTTTGCACAAAAGCCAAGGGATCCGTAATCGAACGATCTACGTGAGACTCGGCGGCCAAGTGGATAACACCGTCAAAACGATATTGTTCAAAAATTTGTTCAATGAACCCGGCATCAACAATATCTCCTTTAATAAAGGTGTAGTTTGGAGCCTGATCAATGTCTTTAAGGTTTTCTAGATTTCCCGCGTATGTTAGTTTATCCAAGTTATATATGTGATAATTTGGGTAGGTATTTACAAATTTTCGC
>CALIIC010000172.1 GCA_938020445.1 uncultured Flavobacteriaceae bacterium
TAATTTCCAACTTTCCTCTGATAGGGAATGCTGCATATCGATCCAAAATTGCTTTTCGGTCTTATGATTGCTTACCACGTAAAAATCAGTTCCAAAAAGGAGGCGTTGCTGTAATTTTGGGTGCTGCATAACCTCCGATAATAGGTTGAGGTATTGATTGTCGTGTACCGTATAACTCACATCGGCATAGATATTATCAAATTCTAAAAGCATAGAGGAAATCAGGGAAAACCAATCTACATAGTGCCAGAATTTATATAGGTTGGTAAGGTTCGATAGCTCTTCTTTAAGACCTAAACCTCTTGTGGGGTCGTATAGCAGTTCATTGGCTTCTTGTTGGCGGTCTTTTTCCAAAAAGCGATCCCAGTTTTCTGCTCCCCCATAATGGGCCAAATTTACTTTTAGCGAATCGAGATTTCGGGCCAGTTTTCCATTTTTGTAACCAAAAAGGGTATTTAATTCCGGGTCATTGTACACATCCAATACTTTTTTGAGGAGTGGTTCATGCACCAAACAGGCATAATTAAGCGGATGGGTAAAGTTTGCCTGAAAATCTTTGTTCTTCAATTGTAAGAGGCGCATTTTCTCCAGCACCAGGTTTCCTTCGTTCTTACTCCCCGAAATGATTTCTTCTAAAATAGGATGACGATCCCATGTTTTTTTCTTTGCGCCACGATAGAAAATAGGTCCAACGGAACAGTGGGTCGTAATAGGTAATTCGTTTTGGGCGCAATAGAGCCAAAGCGGCAAAAGTTCTTTATCGAAAGGGTAGTAGCCCAGAGCGGGATATATTTTGATGCCAATACAACCTCCTTTTAAGTAGCGTTGTAAAGCGCAGGGTTTTAAAACAAGTTTTTCGGGATTACTTGTGTCAAACACACAAAATGGGTCACTTGCTTTTTGTTGTGCAATGCGGCGTGGATCTACAAATACAAAAGGATAAAAGCTATCGGGCTTGTTTTTCTTTATGGTCAATAGATCCTGCATTTGTTGGTCGTAAGAATGTGGAATGGGCCCTGCTTCCATATAAGCCATATCCATAGGCAATACCACAAATTTTGACTTGGGCGGGTATTGCTGTTTCAATTTTGAAAAGGTAGTGCCCATCCCTTCATAGTCGGAATAACGGATAATGTTCAAATAGCGCATCAACAGTTCAACCCTGTCTTTTCCCAGCATCTTTAGCAAACGCCCTTTGATAAGTTTCCATAACCTTCGGCGTATATAGCCAAATAATAAGAGAAGGGTGCATATGAAGAAAAAAAGATTCCAACGATTGTCGAAATCGTATGCATAGGTTTCAATCCCAGACCACCTAATAAAACTATAAAGCCACTTTCCCAAATAGGTGTTCCCGATGGCAGGGCGTAACCATTGAAGCAAGTAATACGTAAAGACCGCCCAAATAAGTATTTTTCCAAGGTTGTTTAAGAAAATCAGCAACGGATTGCGTTGTATGGCTATTTTCCTGCGATAGGTACTCCATCGGCGATTTCGTGCTTCGTAGGTGAAAAAGTTAGGATCACTTGCATAGTAGTTCTCCAACCAACCTACAACACGATCCGTACCCAACCACTTGTAAAAAGGCCACGGTAGAAATTTTTTAGCCAAATGCCGGGGGGTATGGGCCTTTGTAAAAATATGGGTATGCGTATTGATCATGAAAAACTCCTTCTCTTTCGCTGGTTGGGTGGGCATTTGATTGCTATTATGAATTAAGGGGAAGTATTGACGAAGTTTAAATATATGAAATTGTTTCGTACAACAACATCGCTTTTTTCTTTCTCTTATGATCTTCGTTTCAAACTTATATTCAGCGCAATTAGAGGTTGTTTCAGTAATATACAAAACCGGGTATGGTATAGAACATATTGGATTGAACCTCTTTTTTACAAGACTCCCTGTCAGATTTAAAGTGTAACAAACCCTCTTGTTTCACTACACATAATAGAACCAATACAGATAGGACTATGGCAGGAGGAGGAATTTCAGGGGCGATTACAAGCCTCAAGAACAATAGAAATCTACTAAAGAAGCGGAAGCTTCGGCAAAAAGAAGATGTCTATGGCATTGAAGGAGTGACCAAACTTAATTTAAAAGAGTCTACCGATCAGGACATGAAGATCATTCGCAAGAAAATTAAAGAATACAAACGGGAGGAACGGCGGGTGCAGGTTTTGAGTATTTTGGTTACGATAAGTATTTTGTATGCCGCGTACGTATTGCTCTTCGGTTGATTTTAGGTGACTATGGGCGCTACTTGTAATAGAGTAAGCCGTGTTCAATAATTTTTATAAAAGTGAACAATAGATCGTATTAAGTAATCAGTTTACAGTGGTTCGGTTGGCACTAAACAGTAAACAATGAGCAATTATCAGTAAACAGTGAAGAGCGATCAGTTATGAGTATTCCAGCAACCAACATCCAACAACACTGTGCTCATGGCGCTGAACTCCGAACTCATCACTTGTTTTGAGTTTGACATTTGCCTTTGAATTTGTTTTTTGATGCTGAACTTGACACTTCTGCTTGAACTTGTTTTTTTCCCTTAACGCCATCCAAAGATTCTTCCTATTTTTAGGGGGTGGATTCGCAAAGTATTGTTCTAGTGCTGAGTTGCCTTGGTTTGGCCCAAGCACTTTTCTTATGCGTGTATCTTTTAACCTTGAAAAAGGGCAACAGAAATGCCAATATATTTTTAGCCCTGTTACTTCTAGGGCTGTCCATTCGCATCGGAAAGTCCGTTTTAAATGTTTATATCGAATTGGGTCCGTGGCAACGAAATTTGGGTTTGTCTGGAATTCTTTTGGCAGGGCCTTTTCTTTGGTTTTATGGGCATTCCCTCTTGCGAAAGAAAAAAGAGTTTACCAAAGCAAATTACTGGCATTTAGTACCCTTTTCGGCTTTTGTTTTAGGATGTAAAATAATACCGAATGGCCCGGGACTGTTGGCGTATGTTGCTTATTTGTCGGTTTTTTTGCATTTGGCCGTTTATGTAGGGCTTTCGATAAGATTGTTGTTGCAACATCGTACTGCGAAACAGTCAGCGTGGTCATGGTATCGTAACTTATTGGTAGGTGTCGCGCTGATTTGGGTTTTCTATATGGGAAATTTAGCGGGTATCATTCCATACTATATCGGGGGAGCTATTTTCTTCTCGCTATTGGTCTACATCTTTACATTCTTATTGTTGAAGCGTTCCTCGTTTACTGTTGAGAAATATGCGGCTTCAACCATGGATAAGGCCACCTCCAAAAAGTATGTATCGAAACTCAAAGAACTATTGGAGGTAAAGGAAGCGTATTTGGACAGCAATCTAAGTTTGCAAAAAACTGCTGAACAACTGGATATTGCACCAAGAGTACTTTCTCAAGCTATTAATGAAAATGAACAACAGAATTTTTCTGAGTTCGTAAATGGGTATCGCATTCAAAAAGCAAAGGAATTACTGCTCGATACGACCTATGCAAAAGAAAAAATTGCCACAATCGCCTATGATTGTGGTTTTGGAAATGTAACCTCCTTTAACATTACGTTTAAAACCGTTACAGGACATACCCCTTCTCAATACCGAAAGAAGGGTCAAGAGGGAACGGTAAGCGGTACTCAGTAGATAGTACTAAATAATTAGTATTTAAACTTGACACTTGCATGACAGTTAATAATAAACAATGCGCAATTAACAATTAACAGTAAACAGTAAACAGTGAACAGCACAGTGAATCGGTTATTGGTATTTCATTTTACACCAACCAACAGCCCTGTGCTCATAACTCTGAACTCATAACATGTTTTGAGTTTGAATTTGACTTTTGGGTTTGAATTTTGCAGCAGCATCTTATGTCTTTCAGCGCAGCGGTCTTTTGTCTTTGTTCTTTAAGAATAGTGGTCTTTCCTTTTGTGCCCATTGTTACCTTGGGCGCAGTCGAAAGGTTGGGAACACGTTTAAAATAGCAAGCAGTATTCAGGTTTGGATTTAAACTTGTTTGGCACAGATTACCTCAAAACCGTTTTAAACATCATGATTTTTAAAGGATAGCGATACCATCTTTTCTAAGTTGCGGGTCTAATCATATCCTATGAACGCCTATTCTAAAATTGTCTGCTTCTTGTTGGTAAGTGTTTCTTATACCACGAGTGGCCAAGACTCCTTATCTACCGAGCACCTGATTCCGGTGACCTATGAGTTTACGATTACCGATGGGATACTTAAAGGCGCAGCTTCCGATTTTTTTAAAAAGGAAACAAACAACGCACAATATACCCTGGTAGGGGACTATCCAGATTCCAAAGCGAGTTCTGAGTTTACCAACGCGCTAATTCCCTTGTTGAAGGAAGCGGATTATCATACAATGGCCTTGGGGGTAGGTGTCCCAAGTGGTAGGATATTAGATTCATTAATAAATGAACCTTCGAACTTGGAGGCCAATCTACGTGCTCTGAATACGCAATACACTTTTCGCAATAACAGTCAAATCATGCTACCGATGCCGGATATGAAATCTGTAACAGATGTACAGTTTTTGCAAAAGGCGGCAGAAGCGAACTGGTCGGTTGTTGGTTTTGGGTACGAATCATGGCAAGCACTTTTGCTGCTGGTAGATCAGATGTATAGCAGGCTTTCTGAAGAAGAGCAACAGGCGCAAAAGAAAGCATACCTTGCTTGTCAGCAGGTTTTGAAAAAGCTGTATACCGCTAAGAGCCTTGATTTATTGGGATTTGTAGATGCGGTTGATGCTTCGCAGGAGGTGCAGGATTTTTTAAAACAGATCGAGATGCTCGAGAAGACCCCACTATATGTAAATGCTTTTAGAAGGGCATTGCTACGGGCAAAAATGCATGTTCAAAAACAGTTCTACAGAAAAAATGAACAGCGTATAAAGGACGAAAAAGACTATCTCAAACAAGAACTAGATCGGATCGGGTTTCAAAGTGACAAAGAAAAATTATTGGTAAAATGGGACCGTAATTTCCTTTCTCGTGGCTTTCAGCCTTATGCTTTTTATGGAATTGGAAACACCTTGAG
Source organism: uncultured Flavobacteriaceae bacterium (assembly GCA_938020445.1). Taxonomy (GTDB): domain Bacteria; phylum Bacteroidota; class Bacteroidia; order Flavobacteriales; family Flavobacteriaceae; genus Pelagihabitans. Next base: position 5,027 of record CALIIC010000172.1, read on the forward strand.
TGAACTGGCGGAATACAACGGGTCAAAATCCCTGCATATTGCGATTGTTCCCCGATATCAAGAAAGAGAAAGTAGCGTAACGGATGTACTTCAGAAACCAAACCCTCTCGATAGCTTCTTGCGGATGGGGCAGCGAGATAAATGGGTGGTAATAGACATGCGAGATATGATCGAGAATTATTATTACACCCCTGTTCGGTTTTTGCTAAATGAAACGGCATTGGATTTTGTAAAGCGATTCGATTTGTTGGTCATACCACCAGTGGAAAATGAAATTAAGTTGCTTGTTACAAACAATGAACAATGAACAATGAACAATGAACAATGAACAATGAACAGTTGGCAGTACTCGGTTTTAATTTGAATTTGATATTTGTAGTTGAATTTATTTTTTTCATCTAACATCTAACATTTAATTGCCCACAACCGTTTTAAAAATCATGATAATTAAAGCCTATTTCTTTTGAATATTACAGTTTTGAATAAAACAATCACCTCTATGAAACAAATAGTTATAGTATGCCTCTTGTATTGTATAAGTTGCCAAACGACACCCGAACCGATACCTTCTACCGTTGAAAACCCAACCAAAGAAGTGATTATTGATGGCCTCTCACGGCCATGGAGCATGGCATTCTTGTCAGAAGATGAGGTATTGCTTTCTGAGAAAGATGGGGACTTGTTGCGTATTCATTTGAAGACCAAAAAGAAAGTTCCCATCAAAGGTTTTCCCCAAGATCGTTTTGATTCGTTGTTGTATGAAAAAGCCAAATTCAAAGTTGGTACGTTCCCAGGCGGGCTTCCCGATAGTACTAAAATTACCTACAATGCAGGTATTTTAGAGGTAGTATTGGATCCAGACTATGCACAGAATCAGCAACTATACATATCCTATGTGGCAAAGGGCGAAGGTGGCTCTACCACAAAAGTGATTCGTGCGACAATGCAGAACGATTCGCTAACGAATATTGAGCCCTTGCTGTTGGCATTGCCTTTCTCAGACGGACTTTTTCACTATGGAGGCGGGATGGTCTTTGGAACTGATGGAAAATTGTACGTAACTGTTGGTGAGCGACTCTTTAACGAAATAGATGAACCTGCGATTCCTATTGCACAAGATGTAACCGATCGTCGCGGTAAAATATATCGCTTGAACACCGATGGAAGCATACCTGAAGACAATCCTGATTTTGGTCCAGATGCAGTTCCAGGATTATACGCTGTCGGTATTCGAGCGGCGCAGGGAATTACAAGGGAACCTAGTACTGGAAAACTGTGGTTCAGTGAGCATGGTACGATGCAGGGAGATGAAATAAATCTATTACAAAAAGGGGCGAACTACGGGTGGCCAGTGGTAACTACCGGGGGCTATCGTAGCAAGGAGTATAAACCACCAAAGATAGAAGGAGCCAACTTCACCGATCCTAACTGGTATTGGGGGCAAACGGTAGCTCCTACCGGACTCTGTTTTTATACGGGGGATGCTTTTCCAGGGTGGAAAAACAATTTGATCGTACCCGGTCTTTCCAGAGGAAGCCTTTGGCGTATTCGATTGGAAGGGGAAACCGTAAAAAGCATGGAAGAACTCTTCGTTGATGACAGACAACGAGCACGGAAAGTAGTTCAGAGTCCGGCTGGGGAACTATACCTGCTGACCGAAAATCTGCAGGATCGTCGTAATGGGGAAATTGTACGAATTTTTAACAGGGAATAGTGAAAAAAGTTATGAGTTATGAGTTAAGAGTGATGAGTTATGAGTTTGAACTTGACACTTGTGCTTGAACTTTTATTGCAGTGAACAGTGGCACCTTTATGGTTTCATTTACTATTTTTCAAAGACAAAAGACAATTACTCCTAATCAAATAAAAAATAACAAGTCTTTTACGGCGGTGTTTAATACCGCAATTTGAATTCGTTTTTTCATCAAACATCAAACATCAAACATCAAACATCAAACATCAAACAATAATCATATGAAATCCATTATTTTGTCATTCTTTTTTTTAGCAATTAGCACCCCAATCTTTGGGCAATCTGAGGAGGAAGCTGCTATTCGTGAAGCCCTCACCAATTACATTCATGGAAGCTCATACAACGACCCTGAACAGATTGTAAGCGCTTTTTATGCAGAAGCACCTTTGTTCCTTTCAAAGGAAGGGCAGGAGATCTATCGTTTGTCTCCTTCAGCGTATGCCGACCTTTTTAAGAAACGGGAAAAAGGGGTGTTCAATGGGCGGGTAGGCAACATACTTAGTGTGGATCAAGAACATAACATTGCTACCGCCAAGGCCGAGATTTTGATTGAAGCCCAAGACATGCGATTTATCGATTTGTTTCTCCTTAAAAAATTGGATGGCGAATGGAAAATCATTAGCAAGGCCGCTACATTGATTCCCAAAGAAGAAAAGTAGGAACGTTCCTTGATCAGGGAGCGCCGTTAGCCCCTTGAAGAGCTTATTTTCGTAACAAATTCCCATTTTTGTGTACTAATAGTTAAAGGCGCCTAAACGACCTTTTTAATTTGTATGACAAAAACCAAATCTATAAGTCCCGCAGACCTCGTTACGCTTGAAAAAGCTAAAAGTAAAATGGAGGAAGTTCATTGGGCCATGAAAGGTATCAATAAGGTGGGGAATGTTATTGAAAGTCGCATCAACCTCTTGCCTCAAAAACAACAAGACTGGATACAACAGCTTAGTTACAAAGTGTTGCATTCGGTTGTAAAGGCCAACCTACTTTCCATGAAAAAGGAAAAAGGAACGACGACCCCATGGAACAAAACGTATAAGGCCCTGGTTACCTCTTCCGGTTTGGTGGGAGGTGCTCTGGGAGCCGCTGCCTTTGGCGTAGATCTGACCCTCGCGACGAAATTGATGATGCGTTCCATCATGGATATTGCACGTGCAGAAGGAGAAGATCTTTCTGAACTCGATACACAACTCGCCTGTTTACAAGTATTCGCCTTGGGAGGAAAAACAACACACGACGACAGTTTGGAAACGGGTTACTATGCTTCTCGAATCGCCATTAGTTCTGGTATCAAAGGCGGTACAAAGGCCTTGGAAGGCCTCTTGCGCGGAAGCTCAAATTCGCTCTTACAGTTGATAGCCGCTGTAGCGGCCCGCTTCAGCGTACAGGTATCTGAAAAGTTCGTGGCCCAGGCGATTCCGGTATTGGGAGCCGCGGGTGGGGCCTCCATCAATCTAGCATTTATTCACCACTTTCAGAATATGGCGCAAGCCCATTTTGCCATTCGAAAGTTAGAACGCACCTATGGCGAAGCTTTGGTACGAAGTGCATATGAAATGAGCCATGACAAAGGATAATGTTTTTTAGCGAGACAACTTTCCCCCCTTACAAGATAGTTCGTATAATGCACCCATTCGGATATTTAAATGACCGTTTTATTGAACTTTCGCACCTTACGATTTATAACTATGCTTCGTAAAACCACCAAAACTAAGATTATTTATATCTTACCGGCATAAGAGGAATAAACATACTGGTGTGTTTATTGTATTGTTGTGCTTAATGATAAGAAAACCGAACTAAATGAAAAACCAACCAATATCATCACTCATTATTTTCTTTCTATTTAGCTACAGTTTAATTGCTCAAAATAGTAAAAAGAATTATCCAGCGACTAGCGAAGAAATTACTATTACAATCGGAAATGATTCGATTGCAGCTTTTGGAATGTTCGCGGCCGGAGTGGAAAAAAAAGAAACGGTTATTCTTCTACATGGGCTTCCTGGAAATGAAAGAAACCTTGATTTAGCGCATGAATTAAGAAGAAACGGTAGAAATGTAGTCTACTTTAATTATCGGGGAGCCTGGGGCAGTCAAGGGGAATTCTTGTATTCTAACTGTATAGAAGATGTAAAAAAAGTGATGGACTTTTTCGATACCTCTGACAACTCGATAAAATATAGGATTAAACAAAACTCGTATATTTTATTTGGGCATAGTATGGGCGGAGGAATTGCCTTATTGAGCGGAGCCAAAGAGGGTAGAGTAAAAAAGATAGCACTATATTCACCCGCACATATTGGAACCGCATCACAAGAATTATTGGACTGGGTTTATAATTACACTAAGGGTTTGTTTATGCTAAATGTACATCCAGAAAAATTTTACAAAGAGCTAGTTGACAATAAAGATTCATTTAATGCTCTTAACCATAAGAAAGAATTATCTCAAAAAGACTTATTGATATTTGACGAAAACGAGAGAAATAAAGAATGGATAGCGAAATTGGATAATGTTGAATACGTTTTAATGAAAACCGACCATTCCTTCTCAGACAAAAGGCTTGAGCTAATTGAGAAAGTTACAGAATGGATAAATAACTAAACACAACAAAAAGCAAAATACAATGCGGAGTTTAGGGCTAAATCGAAAGGTCTTTCTATATCTATGAAGTCGCCAAATCTTACGCCCGACGGTTCGAGGTCGCTTTGGCCAAAAAAATAAAACTAAACAATAAGCTTTGGCTTCGTGCGCAGACGGAAACTGGCCGGCGCGTCGGCTCGCCCGCTGCTATCGCAGACGGCCTACCTCCGCACTACGCTTGGCCAAAGCGTTAGGGTGCATTTGACCAATGAAAGAAATTTTCGATTTAGTTTATAGATTTTTAAAAAGGATTTCGGAACTCTCAAACCTAACCTATAGAGAGGTAAACATCATAGTTTATTTTATCATAATTCCGTCTTTGTTTCTTTTTCTAGTAAGCAGAATCCTTAGAAAGAAATATCCAGTAATTGTCTTTCTAGTTTTGGTTATTATCTCGTTACTGATTATCCCTGACTTTGAACAATTCTCGGATGGACTATTTGATAAATCGGTGAATTTTTTGAATTGGTTTAACAATATTGGATTGAGTTATACCCATGCATCAGTTATTATTTGTGTGATAATACCGATTTTGATAATTCTCTTCCTAATCTATTTGAATAGAAAAACTAAGTTAAAAAATAACGTACCCTAACAATGCCTCCTATGAAAAGCCCTAGTCCAGTTCTCTAAAAATAATTAATATTTTATTTCAGTTTGCTTTCTTTGCTCCAAAATACTGCAGGATTTCCCAGCTCGAAATCATACGAGCCGAACCGTTGGTAACAGGCTAAAGAAACTTCCGAACCTCACATTAAGAAAAGGAATAGAACAAAAACACTGTCTTAAACAACGCGCTAACAGATGATAAGCATTGAATAGTTCTTAATATAACTAAGTTTTTAGTTTAAACTAAATATTTAGTTATATTTGTTGTCTACTTAAAATTTCGTCCTGTGAAGCATTTCCTTTTTGTTATAGTTTTTGTATCGTGTAACTTATTTTCGAAAGCTCAAACAACAAATTATTTTAAACATCTTGTTTTTCGTGAAACACCATATTCTGAGATTACAGGAAGAATACCACTAACAGAAGAAGACGTCCAAAATACAAATCATTTTAAGCTAAGCTATGATTCGTCCAACAGATTAATATTAGTTGAATATAAATACAATCAAAACCTTGTAGAACTATTCAGAAGTGGATTACTTGATGGAAAAAGGGCATTAGCACCAAAAACTCAAATAAAGTATACTAAGCACACAGAAACACGAATATTTTTTGACGTTGATACTAAACCAACAACGAATGGAATGAGCGTATTTAAGGAAGTGTATACGTATAATAAAAAAGGAAAAAGAGTTGGTTTAAAGTATTATGACAAAAATGATGAACCTATAAATAATAGCTGGAATGTTTTTGAATATACGTGGAAACACGTTAATAATACTGTATTGGAAACAAGAAAAGATGTAAATGGAGTAAATGTAACGATGCGACCTTATTATAAGTTTCAAAATGTCCTATATAAATTCAATGATAAAGGATTATTACTATCAATGAATAATGTAGATAAGAGATTGAATTTAATAAATGATGAAACTGGTATAGCCACAGAGAAAGTTACATATGATGAAAATAAGAACCTCATTAACTTCAAGTTTTTTAATGCCGAAAATATACCTGCAATTGGTTCTTTTTTAGAAACAGCAGGAGGTTTTGCAACGTATGACAAGAATGGAAACTGTTTAAAATACGCGACAGTTGGGTTAGATGGAAACTATCAAGTTGATAAAAGAAGTAATGATGCATATTCAAAATACAAGTTTGATAGTATTGGGAACTTGATAGAACGTAGTAATTACGATGTAAACAATAAAATACTAAAAAGACGAGGGGTTACAAGCGTAAAATATGTTTATGACAAAGATAATCCAGTACAGCATACAAAAACTGAATTGCGCCATACAACACCAACTAAAAGGGTTCAGGATTCTGTTCTTAAAAAGCTCAATACTCGGATCGAGAGAGATAAGTTAATCGAAGATTTTAATCAATTGCTAGAAACACTAAAAAAACATCCAACACAGTTTGAATTTATTCATAAAGTATCTTACGAAAAGCTTGTAAAGGTTCAAAGAGATAAGTTAAAAGATTCTATGACCGTTAGGGAGTTTTATCAAATAGTATCACCAATAGTTACAAGTTTAGGTTGTCTGCATACACGAGTGGTTGATACTCGATTTTTTAGAACAGCATATAAATATTGGTTACCATTAACTGTATGGTTTGAAGACGAAAAAATGTATGCCATAAACAATTGTGTTGAAAATATTGAAATGAATGTAGGCTCTGAAATAGTGGAAATTAACGGAATTTCATCAAGTGAAATCTTGAGAACATTAAAATCTACAATTTCTGCCGATGCTTTTAATCAAAGCTTTTATAGAGGTGATTTGAATGTGAATTTTTTATACTACTACCACAGTTATTTTGGTTTTGAATCAGAATACCAAATAAAATTTAAGCCTTACAAATCTGAAAAAATAATTACAACATCATTTCGGATTGATGAACCAGCGCCCAGTTATAAAACGAAAATTAATAATAAACCAAGATTAAGCTTAGAGGTTAAAAAAGAAAAGAAGACCGCTATACTCAAGATTAAGAATTTTAGATATTTCCCTAGAGGTAGACAAAACATTGATTTTTTTAAGGAGACGATAGATGGTTATATGAAAAAAATAAAGGAAGAAAACATAACTAAGGTAGCGTTTGATTTAAGAGCAAATAGAGGAGGAAACCCTGAATGTGCCAAACATATAATATCTTATATTATTGATAAAGAGATTAATTATTATGAAGATAATGCCTTAAATAAGAGACGAAATAGACCAATTACAATAAAACCCAAAACAATAAATAATATTAGTGATATTAAGATATATATGTTAACAAATGGTCGTTCTGCATCTGCAACTGCACAAATGTTAGCAGTTGTAAAACATAATGAGTTAGCTGCCATAATAGGAGAAGAAACAGGGGGCACTTACAGTACGCATCCTGGTAGAGTTATGCCATCATTAAGAAACACAAAACTTAGTTTGCAAATAGGTACAAAAAGAGAATCTGTAAATGTCCCTAAATTAGTATTATACAAAGGTATAATTCCTGATAAAAAAATTAAGTTAGAGCTATTTGATATAATAAACGGAGATGACCCAGTATTGAACTACATAAAGGAGGAATAGACAATCGGAAACAAAGCCAGTTGCCAATACCTTATATAATTTATTGCTAATTCTTGCTTATTTACGAAAATCCTTCGAGAGTTTCTGTTCGGTTTTTAGTTCTTAAACTAGGTGCTTCCCGACCGCCTACTTTCCATAGCCGAAGCCGGCGGCAAAAAGTATACAAATACAAACACTTTCAACTAATAATTTAGTTTTAACTAATATTTTAGTTATATTCGAATTCAATTGGATATTATGAAATATAAAGCTAATTGCATTATTAATTTCATCTTTTGTTCTACAGTCATTCTATTGTTAACTTCTTGTGAAGAAGAAAAACGAGTCATTGAAAAAATTGATTTTGAAACAGAATATAAATTTTCTTCTGAAATAGAAGAAAAGGTCGCAAAAGATACTGTCCCTTGGAAATATCAATTTTCAGCTGCTGATTATGCTACAAAAGGCGATTATAAAAATGCTTTAATTCAATGGGATTTGGCAATGGGAACAATGGAGAAAAACTATACAAAAAATCAAATAGATTCAATAAATCAAAAGTATTCAAAAGTTAAAGCAACTGAATATATTATTGAACAAGCAAAGAAAAATCAAATAGTAATAATAAATGAGGCGCATCACAATTCTTCTCATCGAGTATTCACAAAATCACTTCTTCAAAACCTGTTCGATAATGGCTATAACAATTTAGGTCTTGAAGCATTAAGTAATGGAGAGCATTTGGATTCAATACTAAATAATCGAAAATATCCAGTCCTTAAAACTGGTCATTATATAAAAGACCCACAATTCGGGGATTTAGTTAGAAATGCTTTAGAAATCGGATATAGTTTATTTGCTTATGAAAACATGGAAAAGGGCGGAGGAAAACAACGGGAAATAGAACAGGCAAAAAATATCGAAAAAATAATTCACTCTAAACCAAATGAAAAGATTTTGATTCATTGCGGTTTTGACCATGCTTTAGAAGGCACTCATGACTCTTGGGGAAAAGCTATGGCAGGCAGATTAACAGAATATACGGGTATAAATCCTTTAACCATTAATCAGGTAGTTTATAGTGAAAAAAGTGACCCAAAATTTAATCATCCTTTTTTAAAGGCATTAGATATTAAAGAGCCAACAATCTTAATAGACAAAGATAATAATCCTTTAAAATATGTGAGAAGAGATGCTTGGACAGATATCGTAATTTTTCACCCAACGACTGAATATATCAATGACCGACCTAATTGGTTATTTGAAAATGGTATTAAAAACACCCGCATTATATTAACTGAAATTCAAATGGAATTTCCTGTAATGGTTCTCGCATTTAAAAAAGGTGAGGATATAAATTTGGCGGTTCCAATTGACATGAATGAGGTGCAAATTCGGACAAAAAACGGTTATCTCGGATTAAAAAACGGAACTTATGATATTGTAGTTACAAATGGAAAAGAGTCTGTAAAATTTGAACAAACGGTAAAATAGCTATTGTGAACACAACCAAAACGTTATCCAGAGTGTAGAGCATTATCGAAAGATTTGTATATTTTTAGGAGGTCTACAAAATCCTTGGTCCCGACGTTTCGGGCTAGCTTTGGACCAAAAAAATAAACTAAACCAAAAGCTTTAGCTTCGTGCGCAACTGAAAACTGGTCAGCTCGCCCGCTAACGGTGTACCTTTGCACTACACTTGGCCGAACCGTTGGCAACTATTAAAAACGATAAATGAAAAGAATTAACCTACTATTCATCCTATTCTTTGGATGTACGCAACTATTTTCTCAATCTGATATTTATAACATAAATCAAATTGAAATAAAAAAGACGTACCAGGAAATTAGTCCAATTGGAAAATATAGATATGATAGTATATCATACGAAAAAGCTAGAAATCAAAAAAAGTACATTTTTGAGACATTCGATTATAAAAGTGATGGATTGGAGATAAGTGGTTACTTATGCCGTCCAAAAAAAACAATTGGTAAGAAGGTCCCGGTAATTATTTATAATAGAGGAGGTACCGGAAATTTCGGAAGATTGTCAGAAGAGGATTTACCTGACTTTTACTGGCTTGCTAAAAATGGGTTTGCGGTTTACGCTTCCAATTACCGCTATGTTGGAGAAATGGGAAAACTAGACCAATCAGGAGGAGATGATATAAATGACGTTCTTAATCTTTATGAAATAATAAAGAGAATTGATTATATAGATAGTAGTAATGTTTTTATGATGGGTGTTTCGAGAGGTGGAATGATGACATACCAAAGTCTCAAAAAAATTAATATTAATGCGGCAGCCGTTATAGGTGGTGTTGCTGACCTCAAGCTACAAGCCATCCAAAGACCTATATTTATAAGCGGTTGGTCAGATTTAGAAGAAGAATATAATTATAAAGGGTTAGCCAATATTTTACCCGATTTCAATAAAAACAGTGAAAAATATCTCAATGAACGCTCTGCAATAGAATGGGCCGATGAAATAAATACACCAATTTATATTTTACATTCTAGACAAGATGGGAGAGTATCTGTTACGGGAGCAATTAAGCTTGTGCAACAACTTGATTTTTATGATAAAGAATATAAATTCAAAATATATGATAGAAAAAGTCACGGTTTGCCCTATTCAAAATTTGATTCATTTGAAGAAATAATCGGGTGGTTCAAAAGCCACATAAAATAACATTTACCAACATTGGATAAAATTTATTGCTTGCGTGCCGAAGCGTCGGGACTAAACAAAAATCACGGGCAAAAAGCTATCTTTAGGTTCGGC
>CALIIC010000173.1 GCA_938020445.1 uncultured Flavobacteriaceae bacterium
GCTGCTGTTATACCTGATAATGGGTTGGTTGATCGTCATCGATTTTTCTAATTTGCAGGCGGTTACCTCAGTGAGGGGAATTACGCTATTGTTTGCCGGTGGCGGGTTTTACACTCTTGGAATCTTGTTTTATGCGATTCCAAAAATACCGTACAACCACTTTATATGGCACCTATTTGTCTTGGCAGGGGCCATCTGTCATTGGTTTTTTATCTATTACGATGTAGTTTAACCTAATCTTTCATTGCAGAATCGTCGCAAACAAGATCTCCACTCACATATTGAAGGCCATCCAATAAAAACTGAAGGAGTTTGGGATTTTCAAAACTATGGGCATTGTGGGAAGGGGAAGCATAAAAGACTCTTCCTTCGCCATACCTTTTGATCCAGGAAATATATTTTATTTTGTCGCGTACAACCTCTCTTTTACCCTCTAGTTGATCTGCTTCCATGTACAACAAGGGCCTAAAATCTTTTTTAAAATAGGCGTTGTTAAAAAAGTAGGGCTCATCAACATGGCGAAATCCTTCCCCTTTAAAGGCACTGACCAGTGGGTGTGTTTTGTCTACTAGTTTAACATCGATGGTTTGCTGTTTGGGATGATAGTCAAAACTACCTCCTACCATCTCACCAAAGGGTTTTGATTTGTTTTGCATGGTTATACCGCCATGAAGTACCATTAAACCACCGCCATTTTGCACAAAATCAAGCAAATGTTGCTCTAATTTTTCTGCTTTTTCCAAACGTTTTTCTGTTGTCAAGGAATCCATTTCAGACAGGGCGTCCCAGAAAATATTTCGTTTGTCAGGTTTTGAACAGGTGTTGTTCAATACGATCGCATCGAATTTTTCTAAGTTTTCCGTACTAAAAGCGTTTATATCTTTTGTAGTAGTGATAACGAATGCACCGCTTTTCTCTCCCAGCAAGGCTACAACGGCTTCTGTATGGGGTATTGTCCAGTGCTGATAGCCCGTATGTAACGAAAAAATCAGTACATCTCTTTTTTTGGAAACTGCTACAGAACCCTTACTTGGCGATAGACTGTCAATTTTCGCTATCCATTCCTGCGAAAAGGAAAAAGGTTCTAATTCCTGTGCTGTCAAGATTTGAAAAGAACAGAAGATCAGCAATAAAAAACAATTTTTTTCCATAGGTTTAGATACGATAGCGATGCTAACATTAGGCATGTTAAGGTACTACATATCAGCGCACATTGTATTTCGGAATAGTGCTTTTAATGGTTGGATATTTACTATTTCGTAAGAACATCACCTGATTTTCTCTCTGATTTACATAAATTACTGCATTAACCCTCGATAATGGGTTTGAATTCCAAGAAAAATGCTTCCATCTTGGCCATATGGTCATTTAGAAAAATCATCGTCTCTTGCCAGGTCTTTTTATTATGAATTGAAACTCCGTCCTTTTTAACATAAATTCTTGAAATTTCTTTCTGATTTTCAAGGAAGAAAGTATCCTCGAATAGTGCGTTTGGCAGGTATTCTTCCTTTAGAATCGATTTCAAGGAAACAAGTCTTTCCCAGACGGCAATTCGGTGTGCCAAGTCCTCCGATTCAATGTCCATTGAAACCATGGTATGGTGCACGGTAAAATGAAATTTTAAGGAGAACCCTTTTATATTCGTATGGTATCGAATCCACTTTCTTGGATAGGATTTTCCAAAAGCGATCCAAAAGTCTTGCCGTAACCGTTTTGATTCTTCTTTACTGAACATTAGAGGAGGTATGCGATGGTGATGCCCAGAACGATGACAATCAGTTTGCGCAAGTTGAACTTATGCCCTTCGGAACTCTCAAACAAAATAATGGTCGAAATATGAAGAAAAACCCCGATTACCAACGCATTGATTTCTGTATAATAGGTGGTGGCCGATTCAAAATTAGCTGCAATATAGCTGCCCAAGGGCGTCATCAGTGAAAATAGGATAATAAAGAATGCGGCTTTTGATAGAGGAATCTTAGAGTCTAACAGAAAAATACTAAGGATGATGGCGATGGGGACTTTATGTACCAGTATTCCATAGAGAATATGACCGTCGTGTTCTACTGGAAATCCTTCTAAGAATGAATGTATCGAAAGGCTTAAAAACAACAGCCAGGGAAAGTTCGATTTTCCCTTGTCCAAATGAACGTGCCCATGCTCTGCTCCTTTGGAGAAAAATTCAAGGAATATCTGTAATAGAATCCCTAACATTACAAAAAGCCCAATGGTTTTGGGATTCCCGTTTTCATATACTTGTGGGAAAAGTTCACTCAAAGTAAGTGCAAGTAGAAAAGCACCACTAAACGCCAGTAGCAGTTTAAAGTGTTCCTTGTTTTTAGGTTTTACCACGATGACGGCCACAAAGCTCAACAACACCGCAATGATGGGTAAAAAGTAACTCATTCACTATCTGTAACCAGCGGGTTTTGGGATATGTTGCCATACATCATGCACCATTCTCCCCACAACTGCAATTAGAAGCGCAAAATTAACCTATTTTTGCCATTGATAGAATCATCTCAATGAACAATAATTTCAAAATGGTCGCCAAAACGCTATTCGGTTTCGAAGAGCTATTGGCAAAAGAATTACGGAACCTTGGAGCCGGCAATGTGAAGGAAGGAACTCGAAGTGTTTCGTTTACCGGCGATACGGGCTTTATGTATAAGGCCAACCTATGTTTACGTACCGCTATTAAAATCATAAAACCTATCCACTCGTTTACCGTACGAAATGAAAACGAGCTGTATAAAAAAGTGTATGCGATGCCTTGGGAAGAATATTTATCGGTCGATACTACTTTCGCAATCGATACCACGGTAAATTCGGATCATTTTTCGCATTCCCTCTATGTATCCCAAAAAACGAAAGATGCCATTGTAGATAAATTTCGTGATATGGATGGAAAACGGCCCGATGTGGATGTCAAATTTCCCGATGTTCGCATTAATATCCATATTCACAAAGACCATTGCAATGTTTCACTAGATAGTTCTGGAAGATCCTTGCACCAACGCGGTTACCGTACAGCAACCAACATAGCACCTATTAATGAAGTATTGGCTGCGGGCCTTTTGTTGCTTAGTGGGTGGGACGGCCGGTCCGATTTTATGGATCCGATGTGCGGAAGTGGCACCTTTTTAACAGAAGCCGCCATGATTGCCTGCAATATTCCGGCAAACATTAACCGCAAGGAGTTCGCCTTTGAAAAGTGGGAGGATTTTGATGAAGCGCTGTTTGAAAAAATTACGGAGGCCAGCCTTAAGAAAACCCGGGAGTTTCACCATAAGATTGTAGGGTATGACAAGGCGCCGTCAGCGGTGCGAAAGGCACAGGATAACATTGAAAATGCAAACCTCTCGGATTATATTACGGTAGAACGCAAGAATTTTTTCAATACCCAAAAACCAATGGATGCCCAATTGCATATGGTTTTTAACCCTCCCTATGGAGAGCGTCTAAACTTGGATATGGAGGATTTCTACGCATCTATTGGTGACACGTTGAAGCAGGCCTATCCAGGAACCGATGCTTGGTTTATAACCTCGAATTTAGAGGCTTTGAAATTCGTAGGCTTACGACCCTCGCGAAAGATAAAAGTGTTTAATAGTCATCTAGAATCACGCTTGGTAAAGTACGTGATGTACGAGGGGAGCAAAAAGGCGAAACACAATCCCAGAGCCCAAGATACTTCCCAAGATTAAGACGAAGGTTGTATATTCCAATTATTCCAACTAGAAATTATTTATCCAATGCGAGCGAAACACAAAGCGATACTTTTTAATTTTGTAGCCTTCGCGCTGTTGTTTATAGTTGCGCGTCTGGTTTTGGGTAATTTTCTGCCTATCCATAGACTATTCTTAGCCCTTATTGCAGCTATTTTTGCGAGTGTATTCGCACCAAAGTTTGCGGCCACTAGAGGAGATGATGGTAAACAAAAGGTACTGATAAAGTGGATTTTTACCAAAGGCTTCAAAGAGGTCTAAAAATGTATTCTGGGGCGAGATTACTAGTTACTCATCCTCAATATCCTGCTTTTCCGGTTTGACTTTCTTTGCCTTTTTATAGAGCGGTACCAAATATGTAACCGAATAATTGTAACCTACTCCAAAACGACTGCCATCGGTAACTTTGTTAAAGCCGGGAATAAAAAGGTTGGTAAATTCAGTAGACTCCTTGTCGGCATTGGTAATGAGGATACCCAAACGTATACTGGCCCCAAGATACAGGTTTTTGAAAATTTCCATTTTAAAACCTACCACACCTTCTATCCATGAGGCCGTTCTTCCGCTGAATTCTCGGCTGCCCTGTTCGCCTGGAGTAAACCCATCCGGACTCCAATACCTGTTTGAATCAAAGATGTTGTAATTGTTTACCGTTTGACTAAAAGTGCTGAATGCATAACGGCCGCCCACCGTAATCATATTCTGTTCTCCATACCAATTACCATAGGTATTGTAATCGATCCCAACTTTGATGTAACTGCCCGAGGTGGTAAAATCATAAAGTGGTCCGTCGTTGGTTCGTAGTCTATTGGAACCGACCACTTCGGCCCGCGTTTTTTTCTCATTGCCCAATTCACCGGCAATGTAAAGGTTTTGGGAAAGTCGGTAATCACCAACAAATTCCAGACCCGTATAATTGTCATCCAATAAGGATGTAATAGGCCTGCTTAAATCGACCCCTATTCGCAAACCATATGGCTGTTTGTACACCAGGGTATCCTTGGGGTTCAAATCAATGGTCTTGTTCTGACCGAAGCCGGCAACAAGCATTAAAAGAAAAAGGAGGCTAGTGCAAAATTTTGACATGGGCCGAGAATGAGTTTTCTATTAAAGGAGTAACAATTCGTATTTCGCTGATCCATGGCGCTGCATCTGTGGCCAGCGTACCGGTCAGCCCGTCGTAATTGGCAATGTACCCGCAGGCACGGGAAACGAACAATTCTTTGGTTTCATAGTCAAAAGTGACCGTGTCAACATTGAGCATGGTCTCGTCATCGGCATCCGGGTTTTGAGAAAGTGTAAAAGAGGTGCTGCTTTCTCCGATTCGCAACGGTATGACAATTGAATCTAGAGACGCATTGGAAATAACACCTTGCTCTTCGGTCCCGATCAAGCCATTTACGATGAGGCTGGGAACTTCTTTTACAAGCGTTGTATCATCTTTGTCATAGAAACGTATGACCAACAAAGGGGTATCGGCATCTACGCAGATGTCGTCTTTTTCACAGGCTGAAATGCCTACAATACCTATAAATACTAAGAGTATAAGTGCAATTCTCACGGGCTTTCTGTTAGCAATCCTGTTAGTAATTCAGCTGTGCCGGGCGAGCTGGGACGATAATCGAAGCCGCTCTCTATAATTTCTCCTTTTTTGCTGATCAGTGTATAGGTTGGGAATCCTTTTAGGGAAAGTTGGTCAAACAGAGCTTCTTCTTTCCCTCTTTCAATAAAATAATGTTTTCCAGATACTTCAAACTGTGCAATAGTGGGTTCCCATAATGCTTTTTTAGACTGATAGCAGAGGTAAACAAACTCCACCTGATCGGAAAATTTTGCCTTTAAAGCCGGGGTGCTTTCTTTGAATTCTACTTTACACGGGCCGCACCAAGTGGCCCAGTTATCAATATAAATTACTTTTCCGTTTGCATTGGAGATAATCTCATCGAGGTATTTACTAGTATCTTCGGTTGCAAAGGTCAAGAGCTTCGCATTTGCAGGAAGTTCAGGCTGTATAGATAGTTGATGGTTTTCTACTACCGCCGACACTTCGGATGTTGCTTTTTCTTCCTTGCAGGAATATAGCCCAACCAGAATCAGTAAAACAAGGAATTTTTTCATTCGTTCAGTTTTTCGGCTCTTTTTTCCAAAAGTACGACATTTTCAACGTGGTGTGT
>CALIIC010000174.1 GCA_938020445.1 uncultured Flavobacteriaceae bacterium
CACATTTCTGGTTTAATCGATGAAATACGCGAAGGTGACGTTGTAGAATTTGAACTACAACAAGGTAAAAAAGGACTAAACGCGGTAAATGTGAAAGTAGTAGACTAGGCACGCACAAACTTTTTTTATACAAAGCCCCGACTCTAAACGTCTGGGCTTTTTTTATTCCCGTTTGTGCATAATTTTTCGAATTTGTTTAACCTTTTACGCAACCAATTGGTTTTTTTGTGTCTACTGTTAAACAAAGTATGACTTTCCCCAAGTTTTTATAAAAATCAAGAACACATTCCTAAGCGTACAATGGTAGTATTTATCTTTTTAGTCTCGTTTTTAATACTGGGGAACATCATCTTATTGTTAATAACTACGAACGACCGTAAAAAGTAACAATTGCTTAGATGCAAGCTTCACTAATTATGTCATGCGTAATCGCCTATTATATGGGAGTTTTACGCTGAACCGTTTCCGCAATTTTTCTTTCATGATTCAACGGAAAGCTGAAAATCAGAAAATAGAACTTTGAGGATAACTTTACGCACGCAATTCGCAAATAAAATTGCATTTTATGTAATTTCGAGTAGACAGCGACATAATAATCCGCAAAATTCCCCGTTAATTATTAAACAATTGTCATTTTATTGTAATCTTAACCTTAGGTATGGTTTATTTTTTCAGCATAGTAGCCTTTTTGGTCCTGATTAACATCTTATTGATGCGTTTCAGCTCAATGGAGGTAGAAAATTTTTAAGGCCCTTCGTTGAAGTAGGGTTTTTCTTCGATGAGTTGTTATATTCGAAAGTGGATGGTCACTTCTTTTATAACCCTCGTAAATGACGACTTTTTTCAGTATTCTTCTAATACTTATTCTGATCAATCTACTGTTACTGGTAGTTAGTGTTGAAACGCCCATTGATTCTAAGGATAAGGACTAATACACAAAATAGGTGCCATACTATACTCACTGGCATACTACCGCACCTATCTCTTTTTAATTCTGAAAAGATTACTCTTTATTGCACCGCCTTCAGGGCATCTAAATTACCCCAGCCATAGCTACCGCTTTTATTAGGATATAGGTCAGCAGATGTTTTTAGTTTGTTCAAAACCGCTGTTCGGCTCCAACCAGGATTTTTAGACCATACCAAGGCAGCAATACCTGCTGCACTTGCCGTCGCAACCGAAGATCCGCCCACGTAATCTTCTGTTCCATTATAATATCCTAAGGTCGGTACATGTTTGTTGGAAGCGCGTTCCATAATAATCGTAAAATCGATAGCGCCACCCTTATGGCAGGTATCACATTCACGATATCCATTTCGTTCCTCTACTCCAGTTATTGCAACGGTTTCGCTCATGGAAGCGGGAAACACCACACCAACAAAATTGGTAAAAGTCGTTGAAGTACCACCAGCGCAGAAAATCAATTTTCCTCTGCCATATGCGTATCGGATGGCGTCTTTGATTCGCCCGACGGAAAATATGTATCCCATTGACATTGAAATTATCTTAACATCGCTACGGGCACCTAGTTCGGTAATAGCACGTGCCACGCCCCTTTGTTCATGATACCCGTTCAATAATACATCTTTGGCAGCTCTGTAAGATATCAAATTAGACTTGTAGGCAACTCCTACCGGTAAACCCATATCATTTCTTGGGGCTACCGCCGCCGACGCCATACTCGTTCCGTGGCCACATTTATCATTGACCCCATCCGTTTTACGAGACCAAGGCCAAAACGAATCTACGTAAACGCCATATTTCTCGACAGTTCTTCCTGACGAGGAGTAGCCATTGTTAAAGTTACTGCCCAAGAGCGATTGGCTAGCAGAAAGTCCCGTATCTACCACGCCAATAGTAACACCACTACCCGTACTGTAGGCCCACGCGTCATCAATGTTATGCAACGCAAAATTCCAGGGCATCTTGGCATTCGGTTGTATGGTCGTAAAATCTGAGGAAGCTACATTCTCCCCATCAAAACCGCAACCAGAACTAGACAAGGCCGACTTGGATTGAGCGGTACCATTTAAGGGGTACCCCCCCGGCTCTAAATATCGGATGTCAGTGTTTTTACGCAACTCGGTCACCGTTTCAAGTTGAGTGGCCCTCACATCAATTACGGTAAGGTATTCATCTTCGTACAGTAAAACATCGGTTTCCTTTTCAGTCCCTTTATCTGTCTTTATTTCGGCCTTACGTACCAAAGTAAGAATTTCATCTTTGGTCGCTAGATGGCTTGCAGAATTTTTATTGGCAAAATCGTCCTTATCGTTTCCATACCCGATTGTTAACACACCTTGAGCGTGCTGTAAGGCACTCCAAAGTACTACGTCGGAGGTTTCATTCCAATTGAAATCGCCCTTCGATTGTAATTCTTCTTCAATGATCTGATTTATTTCGGTTACTGAAAGTGGTTCCAATTGCTCATCAAATGCTTCGGGAATCTCGGGAGTTGAATTAATAGGTTCATCCTTTGTACAGGATACCGATAAAATTAACGATGTAATACAAAGACTACAGAGTATACGTTTTTTCATAAATAAAAGAGGTTGATTTTTTACAGCTTTAAGATATTGACAATTCTGTAATATCGGTACTTTTTTTTTATGAATTCGATGAAATACTGTGCAAATGGTTGCCGTACGTTCTTTTTTTACATGAAAAAGGTCCTTGATTTTCAAGGACCTTTTCTATACTTTTTTAGTATGTTCTACTTTTCTATCCTACATTCATTAACTCAACATCAAATATCAAGGTGGCATCGGGAGGTATTACGCCTCCTGCACCGGCACTGCCATACCCCAAGTTTGAAGGAATCACAAAGCGGGCCTTGTCGCCAACCTGCAGAAGTGAGATACCTTCGTCCCAACCAGATATTACTTGCCCTACACCCAATTGAAACGCTATGGGTTCATTTCTCTTATAAGACGAGTCAAATACCTGTCCGTTTAGCAAGGAACCTTCATAGTGTACCGATACCTGTGTGCCGGCCGCTGCCTTTGCACCATTTCCTTTTTGTATGATTTTATAACGAAGACCGCTTTCGGTTTCATCGAAACCAGCAGCTACTTTATCCAATTCGGCCGCTTGGCGTGCTTTGGCTTCCTCCATTCTTTTTGCCTTTGTTGCCTCAAGGCTATTAAAAGCATCCATAGCATCCCATTTTTCGGCATCTTCCCCATTTCTAACTATTTCTAGGCTATCGATAAGGTCGCCTTGCGCAATGGCATCGACCACTTCTTGACCTGTAACTACATGTCCAAAAACAGTATGTTTATTGTCTAACCAAGGGGTCGCTACATGTGTTATGAAAAATTGACTTCCGTTTGTACCTGGTCCTGCGTTTGCCATTGAAAGCACTCCGGGTGCATCATGTGTTAGTTCCGGGTGAAATTCATCGTCGAATTTGTAACCGGCATCTCCTGTCCCACTTCCCAATGGGCAGCCTCCCTGCACCATAAAATCAGGAATAACCCGGTGAAACTTTAGTCCGTCATAATAGGGTTCCCCTTCGGCTTTTGCAGTGTTCTTTCTTGTGCCTTCTGCCAAGGCGACAAAATTACCCACTGTGCCCGGGGTCTTATCATGGGTCAACTTTACAACTATTTCTCCTTTGGTAGTATTAAACTTTGCGTAGATACCGTCTTGCATAATGCTCTTTTTAAATGAGCGGCAAAGGTACTTTTTTTGTTCGGAGTTTAAAAGTTTCTCGTTGGTGGTAATTCTAAAAAAATAGCATCATTATGGTAAGCTATTCTTCGACTACACCATATTTATCGAAAAGAAACACCAAACTGGTCATAGCGGCAGCTCCTAGTTCGAGTTCACGCCGATTTACATGTTCAAAGGTATCGTTGGCGGCATGGTGGTGATCAAAATAGCGTTGCGAATCTGGCCGAAGCCCGGCCAATACCATACCCGCACCCTCTTTCTTTAACGGTCGAATATCCGCACCACTATATCCTTCTTCAAAAATATGGATCAGGTAAGGTTCGAAAAGCGATTTCCATTCTTGAACCCGCTGCAGATTGGCTTTAGAGCTATTAAACGAAAAGCCACGGGGTGTAAACCCTCCTGAATCACTTTCCAATGCAAAAATATGGTTCTCTTTTTTGTTTTTAGCCATTTCCGCATACGCATTTCCACCTCTTAAACCATTCTCTTCATTCATAAAAAGTACTGCTCTTATGGTTCGCTTTGGTTTATATCCGGTGCGTTTAAGGAGCCGTAGCACTTCCATACTTTGTACGCAACCCGCGCCATCATCGTGTGAACCATCGCCTAAATCCCATGAATCTAAATGGCCGCCTACTACCATTATTTCTTCCGGATGCGTACTTCCTGTTATCTCTCCGATGACGTTATACGAATCTACATCCGCAAGTTGTTTGCAATTTTGTTTAAAATAAAAACGGGTCTCGCTATTTAACTTCAACGTTGTGCTTAGTAAGTCAGCTCCCCGCGTACTAATCGCAGCAGCCGGAATCCTTTCTGAAACAGCCATATCACCATAACTCATAGAACCGGTGTGCGGATAATCATCCGAACGCAAATTCATTGAACGCACTATGACGCCGACCGCACCATACTTGGCAGCTTCGGCCGCTCCCGCATAGCGTTGGTCCACGCAACCCGAATACGCCTGGAACGTACTAATGAAAGTCGGATCCATAGGCCTGTTATAAAAAACAATTTTGCCCGCAATCTGTTCTTTCCCTATTTTCTCTAAGTCTTCAATACCCTTTACTTCAACAATGGCACCCTTTATTCCTCCTAAGGGTGTTGCCACGGATCCCCCCAAGGCACAAATAGGCATATTGGTCGTAACACCCGGACTTGTTTCCATATAGGCAAATTCTGGCGTACCACGCACCCATTTTGGTACTTTTACGGGTTGCAGCCACACCTTGTCCAAGCCCAAAGAATCGAGTTGGGCCTTGGTATAGCTCACTGCCTGTTCAGCTTCGACAGAACCAGACAGCCTACCTCCGATTTGATTGGAGAGGTAATTGAGCCAATCATAGGCTTTCCCGTCTGAAAGAGCAGCATCAAAAATAAGTTTCAATTGTTTTTCATCTTCGGTTTGGGCAAACCCTTGGGTCGCAATGAACACCAAAAGCATCACTAACTTCCTCATTCTTCTTCTTTTTGTAACTGTGATTTGTAAGTAGCTAAGTTAGCCTTAATTTTCCCATCGAGTTCCGGTTCTATGATATCTTTGTATTTTCTTAACTCTTGCAATAAAATGGATGCAAATATTACGCGCGCCGCTTTTTTATTATCAGCTGGCAAAATATACCACGGAGCCGAAGGCTTTGATGTTTTGTTGATTGCCTCCTCATAACATTCTTGATAGCGGTCCCATAAGGCACGTTCTTTTAAATCGCCAGGAGAGAATTTCCAGTTCTTTTCTTTTACCTCTAATCTTCGCAACAGTCGCTGTCTTTGTTCTTCTTTTGATAGGTGCAGAAAAAACTTGAAAATCAAAGTACCATTCTCCGCGATATGACGTTCAAAATTATTGATCTGCTCAAATCTTTTTTCCCAAAACGATTGATCTATATCGCCTACAGAATGAACCTTAGGGATATGTTCGCCTAAAATATATTCAGGGTGCACACGCGTAACCAATACATTCTCGTAATGGGTACGGTTAAAGACCCCAAATTTTCCTTTGGCGGGCAGCGCGATATAGTGTCGCCAAAGATAATCATGCTGTCGTTCAAGTTCAGTAGGTACTTTAAAACTATGCACGACCACTCCCCTTGCATTAAAGTCTTTGAAAACTTCTCGAATCAAGCTGTCTTTCCCTGCAGTATCCATTCCTTGAATACAAATCAATACTGCATACTTGCCGTGTGCATATAGGGTATCTTGAAATTCACCCAATGTTCTTCGTACTTTTTCTAAATCCTTCTTGAGGTCTTTATCGGTAACCCCAAAATCTTCAAATGTAGCTCGCTGTGATAATTTTATGGCTTTATCGACTTTATAGTCGGCAATCGAAACGTTTTTCATACAGGAAATATAGAATATTTTATCGGTGAACGGTAAAATTTGTTAAAAAAAATGACCATTCATCAAGTGAATTTTCCGGTTTGTCCAAAATAACGACGTTCCCGCGCCGTGCATCGAAAAAACTAGGTGTAACAGCTAGTCTATGCCTAACTTTGTACTGTAAAATGCCCAAATTTTACTACAAACTAAACCCATTATGAAGGCGTTCCATTTTTTTAGCTACGCGCTCATTCTTTTACTCCTTACCGCACTCAAGCCCACTGAGGCATGTGAGTATGCGGGTTCTAACATTACGTTTGTTAAGACTCAGACCGAAAAGGCCATTTCAAAAAGCACGTTAAATTTAACCCGGTACCACGCTTACAAGGCATTAAACGCCATTGAAAAATCTAAAAAACAACTCAAAGATTGCGGCTGCGATTATGCAAGCATCCACATTGAGGAAAGTGAATACCTTTTAAAACGAGCGATCAAAGTAACTACTATTGAAGATGCAAAAGGTCTTTTAAAAAGGGTTTTGACAAATACCGATGACAGCCTTTCTGCATTGGAAAAACACCATGAACATGTAAGTTCATCCGCAAAAAATGACCTTGCTTTAAACAACACGGATGATCGCGACGAAGGGAGGTCAACGGTCAAACCCAAGCACACCTTTTTAAAAAACAAAATTGATACAGCCTTGGAAAAATACCGGGCATCCTTAGCCAAAGTAGTAGAGACAATCGACTGTAAAGAGTCCAAGGCATTTGCTGAAAGAATATACCAAGAGTGCGAAAAAGAGCTGTTAACACCTAATTTGTCAGAAGGGCGGAAGTACTACAACCTCCAAACTCAAAAGATTACCGCTGAAGCACTTGAAAAAATTGGTGATTGCCGGTAATGAGCACTTTTTGTTATAATTGTTTGCCTGTTATTTACTTGCAAACAGCTTCACATCGTCATCGCTAACCTCCTTGCCACCTAGAATAATAAGCCTTTCAACCACATTGCGCAATTCCCGTATGTTGCCTGTCCAATCATAGCCTTGCAAAAGCTTCACGGCGTCGCTTGAAAACAGTTTGGGAGCTATGCCTTGTTCCGAGGTAATCTTTTTGGAAAAATGAGAAATAAGCAAGGGAATATCATTCCTCCTATCATTAAGTGCCGGCACCTTAATTAAGATGACCGCCAATCGATGGTATAGATCTTCTCGAAAATTGCCATCGGCAATTTCTTTTTTTAAATCCTTATTGGTCGCGGCAATAACACGAACATTGACCTTAATATCTTTATCGGAACCCACCCTAGAAATCTTACTTTCTTGGAGCGCACGTAACACTTTGGCTTGGGCAGACAAACTCATATCTCCTATTTCATCCAAAAAAATTGTCCCTTTGTTCGCTGCTTCGAATTTACCCGCGCGGTCTTTTACCGCCGATGTAAAAGCGCCCTTCACATGCCCGAACAACTCGCTTTCTATTAATTCAGAGGGTATTGCAGCGCAATTAACCTCAATAAAAGGCGCACTACTACGCGGACTTTTCTGATGAAGCCAATGTGCCACCAGTTCCTTACCGGTGCCGTTTGAACCCGTAATCAACACGCGGGCGTCTGTTGGAGCCACCTTTTCTATCATATCCTTGATAGCGGAAATCTCATCACTATCCCCGATCATTTCGTAGTTCTTGCTGACCTTCTTTTTGAGAATCTTATTTTCTACTACCAGTTCTTTTCGATCTAACGCGTTTCGAACGGTCGTCAGCAGGCGGTTTAAATCGGGCGGTTTTGATATGTAGTCGAATGCTCCAGCTCGCATGGTACCCACCGCTGTATCTAAATCACCATGCCCGGAAATCATAATAAAGGGAACTTCCGGTTTTATCTTTTTTGCAGCTTCTAGGACCTCTACCCCATCCATTTTGGGCATTTTTATATCACAAAGCACCAAGTCATAGTCATTGTTTTTAACCGTTTCCAAGCCTTTTAAACCATCTTCGGCTTCCTCTACGGTATAGGAATCGTTCTCTTCGGAAAGTATCTTCACCAGTACCCTCCGAATGGCGGCCTCATCTTCTATTACCAAAATTCTTGACATGCTGCTATTTTTAAAAAATTGATATTTTAAATCCTGTCCTAAGATAGAAATTTCCTTCGTCATTTAAGGTGAACGCCCGGTCTCGATTTCCATCTCTAATAAGCCCCTCTTGTATAAGTGAATACCCCGCAATTGCATAAAACGAAATCTGTTTTGCAATTTTATATTGATATCCCGCCGCACCTACCAATGCCGATAGCGATATGGAAGTTCCAAAATTATTATTTGGTAACACAATATCATCTTGCAGGTTGACAAAATAGCCATCCAAAAACAACACCGTTTGAAATACGTGCTTATCCTTTATGTAATATTTAAAATCTGCTCTCGGAATTCCCAAAGTATAGGACCAATTTGGGTGAAACCGTTTGTAATAATTAATGAGAGGCAACGGATACGGGAGCCCCGTAGCGCTGTTATAACTTAAGCCCAATATGAGTCGATAGGGTTTCTCTTCGTCCTTTTTTTCTTTCCAGAATAAGACAGAGCCATTGAGCCGAAAGTCATTATTTTCGATACCTTCTTCAAAATTCGAGGCCAATCGCGGGGTGACAATACCCACCACCCGCCATTCGGGATTCAATTTAAAAATATACCCAAGGTTCAGGTCCAATATATGAAGCCTTTCCAAAGTACTCACCTCGAAAGGTTGTTCAACATCGAACTCAAATTCGTATCGATTATACTCTAGACCTGCAACAAAATACTGATCCTCGACCAATTTAATAGGCATGTTAAACAGCGCTCTGTACCTATTGGTTCGAATGCCAAATTTGTTCTCCGGTATGACCGTATATTCTAAACGTAGTAAATCTGTCGTTTGAGAGAAAATCAATTGGCCTGAACACAGGTAGAAAAAAAAGCCAAGCAACACCTTGGACCAGTCGTATCTTTGTTTACCCATTATCACTACTATTCTGAAATATATGCACATCTCGTTGTGGAAATGGGATGCTAATACGATGTTCACGAAATTTGGCATCTATCGCATACCTTACTGCGCTCTTTATTTTTGGATCGGAAAAACTATCATTTATATAAAACTGAACAGAAAACATGAGCGCAGAATCGCCAAAATCCTCGAACAGTACAAACGGTTTTGGATTTGATAAGACTCCCTTTTGCTCCATAGCCGCTTCTTCTAAAACTGTAGTTACCAAGTTTACGTCACTACCATAGGCCACCCCCACTTTCACCGATTCTCGTGTGCTTCTGTGGTTTTGTGTGTAATTATAAATGGTATCACTTATAAATTTATGATTTGGAATAATTATCACTTTGTCATCCCGTGTAATTGCCCTTGTCGTGCGCAGTTTAATTTCAAAAACCCTGCCAACCTTATGATCTACCTCTACGATGTCCCCGACGCTTAGGGATTTGTCCAAAATGATAAAGACACCGCCAATAATATCCTGAAACAGTTCTTGTAGCGCCAGCCCCAACCCAACAAAAAGGGCGGCCGAGGCGGTTATAAGGAGTGTAATGTTGATTCCGGCGGCGCTTATAGTAACCAGAACCACAATAATGTAAACGAAGTAATTAATGAATTTGAATATGCTGATAAACTTCTGTTTATCCTCATCTGGCATTTTTCGGGTAAACAGGCTCCGAAGCCATTTGAGAGCAAAATAGGTGATAATGAAAGACAGGGTAAGCATCAAAAACAACCCTATGGTGATATGAATTGAGCTATCACCTTCCCCTACATGGATTCCTAGGTTCAAAAACTCTTTGATGGTCGCCCAGACATCTTCTTTTAAAAGCACCTCTGTTTTACTAGGCTTCTCCTGCACCATTCTTAATATTTCAACCATTTATAGAGTTCTCTGTAGGTAGGTTTCTTACCGTACATTAAGATACCGACCCGATATATCTTGGCCGCCAACCAAACAATACCCATAAAGGTACCCAATAATAGGAAAATGGAAGTTAAAAACTGCCAAATAGGAACACCGCCTTCCCCTATGCCCCATGGCAATCGCATCAACATAACAATAGGCGATGTAAGCGGAAAGAGAGAAAAGCCGACCGCGATAGGTCCATGCGGGTTGTTGAAAACAGAGAAAAAACCAACATAAATTGCCAGCATCAACGGCAGTATAATCGGGAATATAAATTGCTGCGTATCCGTTTCATTATCTACCGCCGCTCCGATCGCGGCATAAATAGAGCTATAAATCAGGTACCCCAAAACAAAGTATATTAAAAAGGAAGAAATCAAAACAAACCAGGGAAGTTCAAATACTTCTTGGGTATACAGATTGGCTGTTTCACTCATCGAAGGAATGGGCATCATTGTATCTCCGACCGTTTCAGTAATAACATCGGAACCTGCGCTCAAGGCGCTTAAGTCAACATCGACGAACAAAGCGGCGATCACAAGTAAAATCCCCGCCGAAACTATCCAAATTGCGAATTGTGTAACCCCTGCAAGCGAAGTTCCTATGATCTTGCCCATCAAGAGTTGAAAAGGCCGTACGGAAGATATGATCACCTCAATTATTCTGCTTGTCTTCTCTTCTATCACGCTTCGCATTACAAACCCTCCGTAGATGATAATGAACATCATGATCAAATACCCAAAAGCCAGTCCGATCCCAGACTTGATTTCGTTGATATGCTTCAAATTTTGCTCTCCCAAAAACGAAGTTGTATTGATTTCAAATGCCCGATCAACCGTGGCAAATTGTTTAGACGAAACACCCATATCTTGCAGTCTACTTTGCCGTAAACGGTCTTCGAAGACCCATTCTATCTTTTTTAGCAATAATGAGTTCGGGGAATCTTTGGTAAAGAAAGTCGTCTCTTTTGCCACCATTTCCAAGTCTTTCTTGTTGGGTATGTAAAGAAGACCCGTATACCCCATGTTTGAAGTCGAATCTTTGGCGGTTTCTAGGTCCACATCAAAAAAACGAATATAAGAGACACTTTCCGTAGTTTGAAAATCGGTCGAAAAAAAGTCGCTTTCATTTAAAACAACCACAATTCGTTTTTCAGAATCATTCAGTTGGGCCAAATAGGCGATCAACACCACCATTGCTACCATGAGTACAGGACTGAGAAAGGTCATTATTACGAACGATTTATTCCGCACCTTTGCTAAATACTCCCTTCTTACAATTAATCGCAACTTACTCATGCGCACTTTTACTTTGTACTGTTTGTATAAATATTTCGTTGGCTGAAGGAATTTTTTCCTGAAAATGATGAATATTCCCTTTCTCTGAAAGATAGCTCAACAAAGATCTGGAATCATCGGTTGGCAATTGAACTGTAAAACTTACCTGATTTTCTATCGGGTCATGGGCAATGGATGAAAGTTCAAATTTACTTTGGATACCATTCAAATCGATCTGCCCGTTTTCAGAGTGCATCCCCACATGAAACTTATTGTTCTTATAAGCTTTCTTTATGTCGGATAGTTTTCCATCAAGAATTTTCTCCGAATGATGAAGCAAAGCGATATATTCACATAGCTCTTCTACCGATTCCATTCGATGGGTAGAAAAAATAATGGAAGTACCTTGCTCTTTTAGTCTTAAGATTTCGTCTTTGATCAAATTCGCATTGATGGGGTCAAAACCACTAAAAGGTTCGTCGAAAATTAAAAGTTTGGGGGCGTGGAGTACGGTTACAATAAATTGGATTTTTTGCGCCATACCTTTGGATAGTTCTTGAACTTTTTTGTTCCACCAATCACCAATATCCAAACGATCAAACCAGTACTTGAGTCTTTTTTTAGCTTCGGTTTTTTCCAACCCTTTCAACTGAGCGAGATACAAGGCTTGCTCCCCTACCTTCATACTCTTGTAGAGCCCTCTCTCTTCAGGCAAATATCCAATCATTGTAATGTGTTCCGACCGTAACGGTTCCCCATCAAACAATACGGTTCCCTGATCTGGATGGATGATTTGATTGATAATGCGAATCAATGTGGTCTTACCTGCTCCATTTGGGCCAAGTAAACCATAAATACTGTTTTTGGGGATTTCTAAAGAGACCTTGTTCAGTGCAGTATAACTTCCAAAGCGTTTGGTGACTTCTTTAGTGACCAAAATATTATTCATGCAAGCAATTTTACCAAAGATAGCTAAATGCTTTCAACCATCTTTTGAAATTTAACAACTTTCATACTGCAATAGCGTATGACCACCTGCTAAACGATCAAAGGTCAAAAGCAACCCTACTAGGAATTTCTTTCGCACATACCTATTTTAATCGATAACGATGGTCAACTACCAAACTAATGGGAACACTACATTCCATGAAATAGAGGGCTAAGAACCTTATAAAACTGCATCTAGGGAAAGTAAAACAACAATAACACCCATCAACATACCCAATAAACTGTTATTCTTAAAAAGCTTCTAAAAACAAAACCCACCCTTACATACATAAGGATGGGAAAAAAATTGCTATGAAAAAGAAAATTGGCATTGGTCTCCCAACACCAAGTCAAATATACGTTTTTATTTTAAAAATGAAATTAAAATATGTTAAGAGAACATATCTTTAACCTTTTCAAAGAAAGATTTATCAGATTTTTCTGGTTTTGGCTCAAAGTTTTCGTTGTTCCTCATTCGCTCAAAAAACTCTTTCTGCTCTTTGTTCAATTCTTTCGGGGTCCATACATTTACATGTACCAATAAATCACCACTACCATAACCGTTAAGGCTCGAAATTCCTTTTCCTCGTAAACGAAGTATTTTACCTGATTGAATCCCTGGTTCAAGTTTAATGCGCACCTGACCGCCTACGGAATCAATTTCCTTTGAAGTTCCTAAAACCGCTTCCGAAATACTGACGTATAAATCGTAGTGAAGGTTATCACCTTCTCGCTTCAAGGTTTTGTGGTCTTCTGTTTCTATCGCTACAAGAAGGTCGCCCGGAATACCGTTTCCGGGGGCATCGTTTCCTTTACCACCTACTTTCAACTGCATTCCTTCTTCTACTCCTGCTGGAATCTTGATCGAAACCGTTTCTTCCGCTACCTTCATCCCTTGGGAATCCGCATCTGTTGGCTTACGATCCAAGATTTGCCCGCTACCACCACAACTACTACAAGCAGCGGCTGTTTGCATACGTCCTAAAATCGTATTGGTCACCTTTGTCACTTGTCCACGGCCACCACAAGTAGCACAGGTTTTATAAGTAACACCGTCAGCTTGGATCTTTCTACGGACTTTCACCTTTTTCTCAACACCGTTGGCCACTTCTTCAAGGTTGAGTTTTACGCGAATCCGAAGGTTACTACCCTTCACTCTTCGCTGACCGCCACCGCCACCGAATCCACCAAAACCGCCAAAACCACCACCAAAGATATCCCCGAATTGGCTAAAAATATCATCCATATTCATGCCGCCACCGCCAAAACCGCCACCGCCGCCTTCGAAGGCAGCATGCCCAAACTGGTCATATCGCGCTTTTTTATCGGCATCGCTCAACACTTCATACGCCTCAGCAGCTTTTTTAAACATCTCCTCTGCCTTGGGGTCCCCTTGATTCTTATCAGGGTGATATTCAATGGCCTTTTTGCGATAGGCCTTTTTGATTTCAGCTGCCGAAGCACTTTTGCTAATTCCCAGTATGGAATAAAAATCTTCCTTCATAACTATATTAGTTTCCTACCACCACCTTTGGGTGACGAATAATTTTATCCCCTAGGGAAAAGCCTTTTTCAACCACATCAATGATTTTTCCTTTCATCTTTTTACTAGGAGCCGGTATTTGGGTAATGGCATCGTGAACCTCTGCATCAAAGGCATCCCCATTTTTAATGGTAATTTCCTGAAGTCCTTTCGATTTCAATGTTTCTTTAAACTTGTTTCGAATCAATTCAACCCCTTTGAACATCTCCTTATCTTCCGATTTGGCAAGTTCTTTCATGGCCCTGTCAAAATCATCGTGCACCGGCAACAAAGCTACCATTACTTCTTGGCCAGCTGTTTTGAACAGCTCCATACGTTCTTTGGAGGTACGTTTCTTATAATTCTCAAATTCAGCAAAAAGGCGTAGAAATTTTTCCTTCTCCTTAGCCAAATCCTCTCTTAACTGATCTTCGACCGATAACTCTTCCTCCTCAATAGATTCGGTTTCCGTTTCCGATACTTGCTCCTCTTGTGTATCTTCAGAAAGAAGCTCCTCTAGATTTTCGGGATTCTCTTTTTCGCTCATATTGGTATTCCTATTTTTTTAGTACTTCTTTTAGCTGGCAAAAGTACTGCCAATTCTTCAAAAATGTCAAAATGTCATTAAATAAAAAATCTGCGCAGGGCAGATGATTCATTCGACGAATTTAAACCTTTTGTATTTTGGAGAATACAGTATGAATCCTTTGATGCTGTTTTGCATGAGCAGTGGGCGTCTTCATAAAGGACTTCAAATTAACTCGTTTGGAAAGAAACGGGGAAAACAGGCAAATCCCTACCCTGTCGATACGTGTTTTTAAAGGAAAAAGAAACAAGGTCGTTACGTTATAGCCGTACCCACAAATAACCCTAGATGTATTCTTTGTGAAAAACAGTATTTGGTGCAGCGGCCGTTTTCTCTTTACGATAGATGCTTTCCAAGGCCTTGCAAACATTACTGTGGTAAAAAACAAAACCCTCTTCCTCTATTTTTTTAGAACTAACCCGCTGGCTGGCAAAGAGTATATAAGACATTTCACCTAACAAAGTCTGCATTACAAATCTTGGAATATTTGGAAGAAACACCGGTCTTTTGAGAACTTTCGCAATTTCTTTTACCAATTTCTTATTAGTGACCGGGTTTGGCCCCACACCGTTATAAACCCCTTCAAGCTTATTTTCCCCAATAAAGAGAAACATTCTTGCAAGGTCCTGAATATGGATCCATGATTGCCATTGTAGGCCCGATCCAAAAGCCGCTCCCGCAAAGTATTTTATAGGGCGGGCCATTTCAGGTAGCGCCCCCCCTTTATCAGACATTACCAAACCAATACGCACCATGGCCACCGAGAAGTCAAAAGTATTAAAGGCTGAAACCTCTTGTTCCCAAGCAGCAACTACTTCCCCTAAGAAACTAGCATCTACCTGTGTTTCTTCCTCATCATAATACTTGGTAAGGGAATCTGGATAAATACCTATCGCCGACGCCGAAACAAAAGACTCTAGTTGGTTTTGGTCTATTTTAGAAATACCTTCCCGTAGCGTTCTTAAACTCTCAATACGACTGGACAAAACCCTTTTCTTGTGTTCAGAAGACCACCGTTTTGATATACTAGCACCGGCAAGGTTTATGACCGATGTTACCCCTTGAAAGCATTCCATGTCAATTTCACCATTACTTGGGTTCCAATAAAAACCTCGATACCCCTCGCTAGTGGTGATTTTATCTTTTCTAGTGGTAAGATAATGAACGGCAATATCATTGGTACGGCAAAGTGCTGTAATTGCACTGCCCACAAGTCCTGTTGCTCCTGCGATTAATACTTTCATGATACAAAAGTATGATTTTTAGAGGGGCACTACCGCAAGTTTAATTTGGATTTAACAGACTTGTTTAGTGTTAATTTAAAGTTAAGCAATTTAAAAACAGTTACTTATCCCAAATCATTGCGAAGAGGAACCTTTTGTAGCGCGCAGCATTTCGCGTTTTCCAGGCGGTCCTGGTAGGCGCTCCGTTACGAAGCCAACCGATTGCATCGCACGGCGTACACTTCCTTTCGCAGCATAGGTCACTAAAATACCACCGGGTTTTAGGGCGTTGTACATTTTGAGAAAAATAGCTTCGGTCCATAACTCCGGTTGCACCCTAGCACCGAAAGCGTCGAAATATATAAGGTTAAACAAATTTTCTCCTTTTATCGTCTGAAACTCTTTTTGTTGTTTTGTAAGTGTAAAATTTTCAGACAGCATCGTTTTCATCTCCCAAGTTGCTGTATGCATCTTTTCAAAGGCAGCGGTCAGGCCCGCTCCCTGAAGTTGAGAAACATACTCCAATTGCTCCCATTCTTCGGCAATTACGGGATACGCCTCCACCCCAACGTATTGTACATTGATATTCCTCTTGGGCGCTTCTAAATAAGTGATAATAGCATTAAGCCCCGTTCCAAAACCAATTTCTAAAATGGCAAGGTCTGTATCGCGGAACAAGTCGAGCCCATTTTTAATAAAAACATGATACGCCTCTTGAATCGCCCCGTGTTTCGAGTGGTACTGTTCATTCCATTCCTCCAATTGAATGGTTTTAGAGCCATCCCCGGTCGTAATTATGGTACGTTTCAAGCTATTGCTTTAAGACCACTCCTTCAGCTTCAAAACCAAAAGTTTTTTTAGGAGTTGTAATCTCGGCAATCTCTTCATCCGATGTACCGGCATCCTTTGCATAATGCCGTTGGTCTTCAACGCTCATCTCAGAAACAAAGGCCAAACCGCTTACGACCACTTTACGCCCAGCGATATCCTTGGGCATAAAAAAGCCATAATCTTTAAAACGCACCATTGCTTCCTGCCCGTCTTGCAATGCCAACTTCATCCAACATCCCTTTGCTTGACAAACTGCCAAAACCTCTCCTGTAAATTTTGCTTGTACCGTATCAGTAATGGCCAAGTTTTGGTACTTCTCGAACATTTGTTGTGAGTTAAGGCTTCCATTTTGGTCCATACTTGCCCCCAAGGCAAGCTCTATAGGTACCGCCGCTTTGGCAGTTTCTTCTTTCGTTTGGCTATTTTGCGCCCAAACGGTACCCACTACCGATAAAAACGCAACTAAAATGTTAATTCCTTTCATATCTCTTAAAAATTATAACGATACAACAAAATTGGTCATTTTTGAGCGAAAAACGAAGTCCTTATCGCTATATTTAGTTAATTTTATTCTTGTTAAATCGCTTTAAAATGGAAACCACTACGAAACCATTCAGTATTGAAAAGGTAAAAACCTCTAAAATCGACCAAGTAGATTTTGATAATCTAAATTTTGGCTCGGTCTTTACAGATCATATGCTGGTTTGTGATTATAAAAATGGTGTATGGGAAACTCCAAAGATTATGCCATATCAGGCAATTAGCCTAGAGCCTTCTGCCAAGATTTTTCATTATGGCCAATCTATCTTCGAAGGCATGAAAGCCTATAAAGACGGCAATGGTGATGTATGGATGTTTCGCCCCATGGACAACTTTAAACGCTTCAACATTTCGGCAAATCGTATGGCGATTCCCGAATTACCGGAAAATTTCTTTATTGAAGGACTTCGAACGCTAATTACATTGGACAAAAAGTGGATTCCACAAAAAGAAGGAAGCTCTCTCTATATACGACCATTCATGTTCGCTTCGGGAAAAGGTTTTCACGCTTCGCCGGCCGATGAATACAAGTTTATTATCTGCTTGGCTCCTTCCGGAGCCTATTTTTCTGGAAAGGTGAAAGTACTTATAGAGGAGACCTATTCAAGGGCGGCCAACGGCGGCGTAGGCTATGCAAAAGCAGGCGGTAATTATGCGGGGCAGTTTTACCCAACACAATTGGCCGTTAAAAAGGGATACAACCAAGTCATATGGACGGATGATAATACCCATGAATACATCGAGGAAGCAGGCGCCATGAATATTTTTGTGCGCATCAATGATACCTTGATAACAGGGCCGACCAGTGATCGTATTCTTGATGGCATTACGCGTAAAAGCATTCTTAAAATTGCAGAAGATGAAGGGATTACCACAGAAGTACGAAAAATAAGTGTTTCAGAGGTAGTCGCGGCCGCTAAAGACGGATCGCTCAAGGAAATGTTCGGCGCAGGAACAGCAGCCGTTGTATCACCCATCGCGGCATTTGGCTATAAGGAAACGGATTATGATCTTCCCGAACTATCGGATAGTTATGCCGAAAGACTTAAAAAGCGTATTACCGACATACAATTCAACCGTACTGAAGACCCCTTCGGGTGGCGATTTAAGGTGTAAAGCAAACTGCTTGCGTGTTTTATCGTGTTGGCTGTTTGAACCTTTTTACGACTCTTATCATTGAGCCAATTCTCACGAATGCTACAACCGTATATTCCAAATGGTCGAACCCCGCCCTATTTCCGCAATAGAATAAAACTTGCTGATTACGAAACAATTGCTGTCCATCCCTTCACGAATTTTATAATATTAAACTGTTGATCAGCTAGCTGGTAATCAAAATACCAACACTCTTCCCCCCTATCAAAAAAAGTTAAAATCACTTCATTTTAGGATTTAAAAAATACGCCTATCGGTGTACTTTTTGGGACTCCAGTTCCCATATTTTTACCGAAACCTAAAAAATTTACATTATGAAAAAGTTTATGATTACCAACAAACTCCTATTTGGTTTGCTAGCAATGCTGCTGTTTGCATCGTGCGCAAAGGAGGAATTAGAAACAGAAGCTGTTGAACAGGCCGCTCCAGAAGAGCTAACCTCCGTAAAAAGCTGGACTTTAGGAGGCGATTACACATACGGGGACACAATTTTCTTATGGGCAGATTCTGGCGTACCTAACGATTGGGTAATCTTTGATAGGTACCGCAGAAATGATAATGGTTTTCCACGTTGGCGACATAGATTAGTATATCTTAAAGGCGCTCCCAATGGTTTTCGCTATAAAGTTCTAGCGAATCAATCCTTGCCCAATGGCTGGTCTTATGAAGACCCCAATGATACCAGCGGTACGGCCTGGATTATATATATAGACCCAGCGGCAGTAACACCACCCTCCTTACTAAGTGGACAAACCTTATGGTCAGGGCAGACTATTAGCTCTCCTAGTGGACAATACAAATTTGCCATGCAAGCAGATGGCAATGTGGTTCTTTATGATTCCTGGAATTTAACCAGCCAAGGATGGTGGACAGCCTTATGGCATAGCCATACCTACAACAACCCAGGAGCTAGGTTGATCATGCAAACAGATGGTAACATGGTGTTATATAGTACGAGCAATCAACCTCTTTGGTATTCCCACACTTGGGCGCACCCTGGAGCACAGCTTCACGTTCAAGATGATAGTAATTTGGCCATTTATTCCAATGGCGTTATCAGATGGCAGCGATAGTATCTATAAGGTAGTACTTTGAAGGTCTTGCTTTTTTTTAAAAAAGCAAGACCTTTTTTTTATTGGACTTTGCCCCAGCACAGACAAATGAAATCCATGATTTAAACCCCTAATATTTCTTTAATATCAGGTTTAAAATAGTTCGGCCCCTTAAGCACTTTCCCATCTTCCCGGTAAATAGGCCGCCCGTCACTTCCAAGCTTGCTCATGTTACTGCGTTGAATCTCTTCAAATACTTCTTCTATCTTATACTGCATACCATGTTCCAAAATAGTACCGCATAATATATATAACATATCGCCCAAGGCATCTGCTACTTCGATCAAATCGTTGCTTTCAGCAGCCTCAAGGTACTCCTTGTTTTCCTCATCCATTAAATTAAAACGGAGTTTGTTTTTAGCAGTACCCAAATCGGCCTGCATTTCTTGAGACACCCCTAAGCCAAATGCGTTATGAAACAGTTCTACCGCCTTGATTTTGTTTTTCATCTGAATTGATAATTAATATGTGTGTCAAACTTTTTAATAGGATTCTAAAAGTTTGCCCCACTTGAGTTAGTTTTGCATAAAAATAAGAAATATGTTTAGCACCGGACAATGGATTTTTGCAATATGCTTTCTCATAGCTTTCACGCTAATCATCATATTTACCTATACAAAGGACAAAAAGTTACATGCAAAAAACTTCAGGGGAGTGAAGTGGGTAGGTATTTTCTTTATACTATTTATAATTATCCTCTTTTGTATTAAGTTTTTCTTCAAAATTTAACACAAAATATACATACACCACAAAAATTAAGGTCTTCACAACAATTTTCCAATTTCCCGCGTATATCATACCAAATCGTGTAATTTTGCGTTATTCATCCATAAGGGGCAACAAATGATGACTTTTTTTAGCATACTATTTATACTGATCGCGGCGAATGCCATTTTCATGTTTTTCAGTTTGACCGGGAATTCCGAAAAAACTGTCAAAAAAATGAAAGATACTTCCGATGCAACAGAATCCAAGATTTATCCTATAGATTTAATACCTTCCAAGTACAAAAAAGCAGTTTAGTTTTATTTCTTTACCTTGTACTGTTCAAAAGTTGGAAATTTCTGTTTATGCTATTTCCTTCCCTTGTTTATACTATTTAAACCAATTGTGATAGTTTTCGGGTAGACCGTTTTGTTATTGATACGCCCTATGAAATCCTTTTTACTAGTCTTTCTTGGTGGTGGTTTCGGCAGTATGTTGCGGTATCTAATTTCCAAGACACTCAATAGCTATTTTCAACACTTTTTTCTTGGCACCTTTTTAGTCAACAGCTTGGGTTGCTTGTTGATTGGCTTTTTAATGGGCTTATCATTAAGAGAAAATCTTATTTCCCAAAACCATACCTTGTTATTGGTCACCGGTTTTTGCGGCGGTTTTACAACCTTCTCTACCTTTGCTTTTGAAAAACACAGTATTCTTCGGGATGGGGCCTTGCTTCATTTTTCTTTCTACACACTATGTAGCATTGCCGTTGGGGTCATTGCCGTAGCTTTAGGCCTATGGCTTGCGCGTTTGCTATAACGGCAGTCATTTTTCCATTTTGTTACTTTTTTAAAATCAGGTGGTAGTTTTGTTAAATTTTTACGGATACTTCAAATTCCGCAGACTTAAATCTTCCTTTTTTCACTTTCTACCCTCCTATTTAGTTAACCTTTAGTTAATATTACAATTATTCGTGTTTAAAAATGAAGCACCCCTAAAATTATAGGGGTATAAATAAGATAAATATAAAAATAGGCCATATTGCCCTCAAAAACATAGGGTTCTATTATTTTAAAATATATTTACGCCGTAAAAACAAAAATCAATCTCATGAAAAAAATCGAGGCAATTATTAGAAAATCGAAGTTTGATGATGTCAAGAAAGCACTGCATCAAATCGAGGTGAACTTTTTCAGCTACTGGGATGTTACAGGAGTAGGAAACGAAAAACAAGGCCATGTGTATCGCGGCATTTCGTATAGCACTACCGACATTCAGCGAAGGTATCTCTCTATAGTAGTATCGGACGAGTTTTTAGAAA
This sequence comes from uncultured Flavobacteriaceae bacterium, assembly GCA_938020445.1. GTDB lineage: Bacteria > Bacteroidota > Bacteroidia > Flavobacteriales > Flavobacteriaceae > Pelagihabitans. Next base: position 21,199 of record CALIIC010000174.1, read on the forward strand.
AAACCGTCAATGCTATTTTGGAAGCCGCTTATACGGGCAACGTAGGAGATGGAAAAGTCTTCGTTTCCGATATGATAGAAGCGTATAGAATACGTACAAAAGAAAACGGACAAGCGGGAATCAACTAAGTTTTAAACCAACAAACGAGAATTATTATGGACGCAGGATTATTTACAGCTAACAATGTATGGATGATGGTATGTACCGCTTTGGTATTCTTCATGCATACCGGTTTTGCATTTTTGGAAATCGGCTTGACCAGACAAAAAAATACAATTAATATATTATTTAAAAACATCTTTATTATCACTGGAGGACTCTTACTTTATTATGCCTTCGGATTCAACTTAATGTATCCAGGTTTTGAGGACGGCGATGCGGGCTTCTTAAAATTTGCAGGATTTGGTATCGGCGCTCCTGAAGGTGGTATGACCCCGGGATATGCCGATGGAGGTTACACTTGGTGGACAGACTTTCTTTTCCAAGGTATGTTTGCAGCGACCGCAGCTACCATTGTTTCAGGTGCCGTGGCCGAACGGATAAAAATAGGGGCATTCATGATTTTCACCCTTATTTATGTTGGCCTTGTATACCCTATCGTAGGTGCATGGAAATGGGGTGGCGGTTTCCTTGACTCTTGGGGATTCTACGATTTTGCAGGTTCCACCCTGGTACATTCAGTGGGCGGATGGGCAGCGCTTGTAGCAATAGCCCTATTAGGCTCAAGAATTGGTAAGTTTGGCGAGAATGGTAAACCTAAGGCGATTCCAGGACATAGTATCCCAATGGCAACGGCCGGGGTGCTGATCCTTTGGTTGGGTTGGTTTGGTTTTAACGGCGGCTCGGTACTCTCTGCCGACCCAGCATTAACTTCCTTGGTACTGGTAACAACTAGTTTGGCTGCCGCTGCTGGTGGGTTTGGTGCTTTTTTCCTCTCTACCTTATTATACAAGAACTTGGACTTAACCATGTTTTTAAACGGTATTCTAGGCGGACTTGTAGGTATTACGGCCGGGGCGGATTTAATGTCACCCAACGAAGCTGTAGTAATCGGGTTTATTGCAGGACTTGTCATTGTTGGAGGCGTTGCCTTGATAGATAAGTTGAAACTAGATGATCCTGTTGGAGCCGTTACGGTTCACTTAATATGTGGAATCTGGGGTACACTTGCAGTGGGAATCTTCGGAGACAAAGCCGGTATGGACCAATTTCTAGTACAACTCTATGGTGTTCTTATTATCGGTGCTTTTTGTATCGTATGCTCTGGAATTATTTTGGGAGCACTCAAAGCAACCATGGGACTACGAGTTTCCAAAGAGGAAGAAATCGAAGGCTTGGATATTCACGAACATGGTATGGATGCCTATCCAGATTTCACCAACGAATAACTAGTACAAAAGCAAACGGAGCGTTTTGCAGAACGCTCCGTTTTATAACCTTTTACACTCACAACTACATAAACTAACGTCCCGAATTCGAAAAAAAGGACAACTTAAACGTATTGAGAAATGAAAACGATTACAAATACAAAATTCGTAAAAAATATTTTTACGCTCGCCTTACTGTTTTTAGCAACATCATTTACCTTTGCTCAGGAAGCGGAAATGGAGGAAGATACGAAACCAAAATTCACTTTTAGCGGATCGGTTGATGCCTATTACAGAACAAATTTAGGCGGTCTCAACAAATTTATCCCAGATGCGAACGGTGATATCGCCTTCTCCCCGACAGTTCCCGGTACTTCATTTGCCAACAGACCTGGATTTGCTTTGGGAATGGTAAACCTAATAGCGGGTTATGAAGGTGAAAAAGTAGGTTTCGTCGCTGATTTGGTTTTTGGACCTAGAGGAGAAGAAGCCGTATTTGGTTCCCCAATTGGCTCTGCCAATATCGTAAATCAGTTATATGTATACTGGAATGTAAGCGATAAGGTAAAATTAACATTGGGTAACTTCAACACCTTTCTAGGGTACGAGGTTATTTCCCCTAGCGCCAACTTCAACTACAGCACATCTTATCTCTTTTCATATGGTCCTTTTTCACACGCCGGTCTAAAAGCTGATTTTGACCTAGGAAGCGATTGGTCGGCCATGTTAGCCGTAATGAATGCTACCGATTTAACTGATATAAACGTTTTTGGAAACTACAGTTTGGGCGCCCAATTGGGGTATTCAGGACAGTTTTTAAATGTAGTCTATGGCCCACAAGGTTTTGGTGAAGCTTTGGATGCTGAAGGAAACCTTGTTGATACCGATGTGAAATCGCTATTTCAAATAGATTACACCGGTGGCTTTGACGTGACCGATTCATTCTTTTTAGGATTGAATGCCTCTTACCAAGATACAGACGGAACTGGTTTTACAGGTGTGGCACTCTATCCTCAACTCACCACATCAGAGCACTTCGCGATAGGGTTACGAGGAGAGTATTTTGCCGAAACAGGAAGTTTTGGCGCCATAGGTGGGGTAGATGAAGATGGCGATGCAAGCGTTATAGCGGTTACTTTAACTGGTAGTGCAACCATCGGAAACTTGATGATCAAACCCGAATTAAGATTGGACAGCGCTTCAGAAGATGTATTCCTAAACGGAGATTTAGAGCCCGAAGGAAGTCTGGCTTCCTTTATTTTGGCTGCCGTTTACTCATTCTAAACCGAAAGTTAATTGGTTGATTATTTTACTTTGTTTTACTAAAAATCCCGGTCGTCAGCTGACCGGGATTTTATTTTTCCTTTGGCTTAAAATTCTTCACCCCTGCCCTCACTGCCACATCCAAAAAGTTTACCGAGGGGACTATCGGACACGAATACTTTTTATTGTAAACGCAGTACGGATTATACGCCTTATTAAAATCTAAAAGCAGCGTATCCGCCATCGGGATTTTCAAATCGATATAACGCCCGCCTCCGTAGGTCTCTTCCCCATTGGTATTGTCGGCAAAAGGTAAAAATAGGTAATCTTCATACCCTTTTTGCTGCATTAGTTCCTCGTTTTGATAGACTTCCAACCGGTATTTTTTTCCCTTTAAGGTGAAATGCAGCACCCCATATACCCGTTCTTTTGATTTTCTATTGGTAGTAGTGGGCATTTCAAACGGAAGGGTATTCGGAGTGCGTACCAACTGTGCAAGCACCGCGTAACTCGTATCAGCTTCAAAAAAACGCAATGCCTCAAAGTCTTTTCGGTACCGATCCGGCAAAGGGGAGGTTTCAGGATTTTTGAATTCAGTATTTAATTTTTTTTGAAAAGCCGCTATTTCTTGTAAGGTTTTATTGGAAACCGATACCGATGAAGGTTCTTGAACTTTATGGTACTTCTTGTCGGGCCTACAACTAAAGCTTAAAAACACCACCACAAGGAAAAAATATCTCATACTACAGCAATTTGCATTTCAAAAATACAATTTTTGTGCTTCGTCACTTTTTTTAAATTAGCGTACCTTTCCCACTTAAAGGTTTCAAAAAGATGAAGAATATATTCCTACTATTCATAAGCTTATGCTGTTTCAGCAGTTGCCACCAAGCCAAAAAAAACGATGGTACTCAAAAAAAGACTGCACGCGTACTACCCATAGTAAAAGCCGACCGTTACAACGTAGCTTTCCTTATCATGGAAGGCACCTACAACACGGAGTTCACAGCGCCATTCGATATTTTTCAGCATACACAGTATCGAAAAGGTATTAAGGCCATGAACACCTTTACCGTTGCGAATACCTTAGACCCTATTACCACTTTTGAAGGAGTACGTTTGTTACCTGATTTTGACTATACCAATGATTCCCTGCCGGTAATCGACATCTTAGTCGTACCCAGTGCAGAACACCACTTGGATACCGACCTTAGGGATACCACGCTTCTGAATTTTGTAAAAAAGGTAGATAAAAATGCCTTATTTATGACCAGCCATTGTGATGGCGCATTTATACTTGCCAAAACTGGCGTATTGGACGGGGTGGTCTCAACTACATTCCCAAGCGATATTGAAAAATACAAAACCATGTTTCCGCAACTTGCTGTAAAAGATAGCGTTCTATTTGTACATGATGGCAAATATGTTACTTCTGCCGGTGGGGCCAAAAGTTTCGAAGCAGCACTTTACGTATGTGAACTGCTTTATGGTAAAGAAATAGCCCGATCTTTGGCGAAAGGATTGGTAATTGATTGGAACCTAGAGGAAGTATCCCATTTTATTCCTCAATAATTTCGTAGCGAGCACCTTTTAAATATTTTTCTACAATCGCGTTGAATTCCCGAGTAATTCGCAGCAAGGCGGTATTCTCGATGGTATATAATTTGGCTTTGTCAGTATATCCGTTTTTAAGAAGCTCTTCTAAATAAAACAAGGCCGTACTATAGTCATCGATCAACGCACTATTGCCAATTACTTTTATGTAATTTTCATAGGCCTTCGAATCGGTAATGGTCTTTAACATCCACAAAAGATTCAAGGCCTCTAAATCAACTTGCTCATTCAATTGAACCACATCGATGGTATCTTCTATCAATGCATTTATATAGCCACGAAGTCGTGCCCCCATCTGTCGTATAGCCGAGTCAGCGTGGCTTTCATACTTCCCTATTTCTTCCATCTGATACGTCCACCAACCTAAATTATTATAATTATAGGTTCTAACATCTTCTTCTAGGTAATACCCGTAATCTTCTTTTAGAAAAGACTCTTTAAAAAATGCATTGTTCTGACTTCGATTTTGACTTTTGTACCCCTTACTTCTTTTTAAGATCTTGGCCCGTTCACGAAGTGAATCTATCGATTTATGGGGTTGGTATATATCAATGGTCTCATCCAAAAGTTCATAGGCCAATAACTGCTTCTGATCCGCTATTAACTCACTGATCTTCGAAAGATTTTCGTTATAGGTACGGTCAACAAAAATACTGTCACGAGCAATATTGTTCTTTGCCATTGCCGAAAGGGTAAAAATCTCTAATGCCTTTCCCAAATATTCCGTAGTTGGCCATTCTTGCCCCCCGTCAAAGACCAATAACTGATTAGGAAACCGCAACTTATTCAAGGTTTTTTCAACCGCTAGGGTAGTCGGGTAGTTGAAATCCCGGTTTCCAACAATCCCTACTACATGAAAAGGATTTCTTGATGTTAAGACCTCCGTATTGGGGATAGTCGCCCCACAGAGCAGCACCCCTTCTACCGATTTGATAAAGGATGGTATAATAGCTGCCAAACGAGCCCCGGCCTCAAACCCTCCGGTGTATACCCTATCGGCGTCAATAGGCAACAATGTACCGACACTCGAGAACAATCGACTGGAAATGCGCAAATTATTCGCAATAGGCAAACTATCATGAATGCTATTGGACGCAACCAAGATGTACCCTTCTTTTTCAGCGGCCTCCCGAAACATATTTAAGCTCTGCCTACCCCTTCCTTGCATATCATATACAAAGAGTACAGGCCATTTCTTAATAGGATCAAATTTCTTGGGGAGATATAGTGCAAAGTTTTCGGGAATTGAATCGTTTATTCGAATGGAGTCGACAACGAAACCTTTTTTAAGAGAAATTTTCTGTGCGGTCGTTGAGAAAGCAACTCCCAAAACCAAAACCAATAAAATTTTTTTCATACGCTTTTGAACTAGGCAGTAGTTGCTACCATACACAACCCCAAACCCTTGATTTTAGAAGAATAGTATCAAAAATAAGGCCAAAAAGAATTCAACTTCAATTCTTTTTGATTTTAGAAAAAACCGATGGCAATGATACTGGTTATTCCCCTATAAGTCCCATCTCCACTCCTTCAGAATAAGCCACTTTTACTTGGTTGCCGCTAAAGGCCTTTTTAATGGCCTTGTTCGCGCCAAAAGTAACCTCCCAAAAATCATCTGGCAATACAAAAGGCCGTACAAGAAGGGTAATACTATGGGAGTCAAAATTATGAATACCTATTTCGGGACGCGGACTCTCTAAAATCTTCGGCACCTCGGCCAAGGCTTTCTCAATAATCTGTTGTACCCTAGGAAAACTTTCTTCATAGGGCATGGTCACTTCCAATTCCAAACGGATCATCCCTTTTTCGGAATAATTTGTGACCACAGAATCGGTAATCATTGAATTCGGAATGATCAAAATTTTATTTCCAGGGGTAAGGACATCGGTACTAAAAATACCTATTTCCTCTACCCTACCGAATTTATCATCTACCTGAATCCAGTCATTTATCTTATAGGGCTTTAAAGTCAAAATCAAGATTCCGGACGCAAAATTACCCAAACTGCCTTGCAGCGCCATACCTACGGCAAAGCCCGCCGCTGCCAATATTGCTACCAAACCTGTAAGATCTGCTCCCAGAACCGAGGCAATAACAAATAATACGGTCCCCTTCAATAATATACCTACCGTTGAAGATAAAAATGGTCGTAAGGTTTCTGAAAAGCCAGTTTTTTTAAGAAGGTTTCCGAATAACTGAACAAGCTTCCTGACCACTTTGAAGCCTGCCCACAAAATAATACCGGCAAGTAAAATTTTAGGGAGGTAAAAAACCGCCTTATCTATCGCTATCTGCAGGTATTTCTCTATATCGTTCCATTCCATACATTAAAATAAACGATAAAATCGGTTTCCTACAAATATTTAATTTCTTTTTGGACCCGGAGCCTTCCGCACGTCCCTCAAGTGGGGGAATAAAAAATATAAAAAGCGACTATCGCGCTTTACTTTTTATTGCTGCCCTGTACTTTTCCAATTCTTCCTTCACTTTAGGGAGCAATAGCACCAAACCGATCATATTGGGCACGAGCATGGCAAAAATCATAGCATCGGAGAAATAGGTTACAGCACCTAAACTGGCCGCCGCGCCGATAACCACAAAGATGCAGAAAAGGGTCTTATAGGTATATTCCATTTGTTTTCCCCTTCCGAACAAAAATGACCAAGCTTGGTAGCCATAATACGACCATGAAATCATGGATGAAAAAGCAAAAAGAATTACTGCAAAAGATAAAAGGTACGGAAACCACGAAATGCCACTTGCCAAAGCATTTGAAGTAAGTACCACCCCCTGCGCATCGTTGATTTCTACTCCCACCACCAATTGCCCGGTAACGATCAACACCAAGGCGGTCATAGTACACACGACCACGGTATCTATAAAGGGCTCTAGCAAGGCGACCATCCCCTCGCTTGCAGCGTACCTGGTTTTAACCGCCGCATGCGCAATAGAAGAAGAGCCTATTCCCGCTTCATTGGAAAAAGCGGCGCGCTTAAAACCTTGAATAAGCACTCCTATAAAACCTCCTGCAATACCCTCTGGAGAAAAAGCACCGTGAAAAATAGCCATCATCGCGTCAGGGATCGCGCGGAAGTTGATGCCTAAAATGATTAGTACGGCCAATACATACATGACCACCATTGCCGGGACAATCTTATCGGTCACCTTTGCAATTTTTTTGATTCCTCCAATTATTACCACTCCAACGAACGTGGCCATCACAAGTCCGAACAACCATCCTTTACCGGCGATAAAACTGCGCTCGGCACCTGTAACATATTCAAACAATCTAAATGCCTGGTTCACTTGAAACATATTACCGCCACCAAAAGATCCTCCGATACACATAATAGCGAAAACAACCGCTAGCAGTTTCCCAAGTTTCTGCCACCCTTTTTCTTGGAGCCCTTTGGTCAAATAATACATGGGACCTCCATACACGGTACCATCGGCAGCTATCTCGCGGTATTTCACACCCAATGTGCATTCTACAAATTTTGAGGCCATTCCCAAAAAACCGACAAGAATCATCCAAAAAGTAGCTCCAGGCCCACCTATTGACAAAGCAATTGCAACCCCCGCGATGTTCCCTAGACCTACCGTGGCCGAAAGTGCGGCGGTCAAGGCTTGAAAATGAGTGACCTCCCCATGGTGCCCCTCAATTTTAATCGTATCCAAAATATCTTCGGACGGGGAAGGGGTAGCTTCAGTAGCCGCAGCTTCAACAGATTCTTCCAAATCGTCATATTTTCCTTGAACAATTCGGATAGCAGTCATAAAACCACGAATATTGATTCCCTTAAAATAAATTGTAAAGTACCCGGCTCCTAGCAAAAGAACAACCAATACCCAAGGAATACCCGCGGTATCGGTAATCGGGATTTCGGAAAAAATAGCATCGGCAAACCAACCTGTTGCATTTTCAAAAACACGGTCAATTTGTTCATCTACGGAAAGAGGTTCGCTTAATTGTAACTTTTCTAGAATAGGGTACATAACGCTCTGAAATTTTGAATGTGAGCGCAAAAACGTGCTATTTAACCAATGAAAAAAGGGTACGTACTACTCAAAATTTGATACGATATACTTACGTGGTAGGAATTTTCAAAAATCTTTCTTCAAACTTGCATACGACAGTAGATCGTTATCAAGTGCGTATTGAATGAGCTGATTCTTACCGGCAGCTCCGCTAATTTTCAATACTTTTTTTATCTGGTGTATATGTGCTTGAAAACCATCTACGCTAATATGCATCGCCTCTGCCATTTCGGTATAGGATTTTCGATGTCCAAACGCACCCAGATTCCCCAAAACCTCTTTTTGCCGATCTGAAAGTTCGATCTTTGAAGCCTCTGTAATTCGTTGTAGCTCTTCCTTTAATCGTGTAATGGTATCTAAATGGCTCTCATTTGCCACCTGCAATTGAGCTGTTGTTTTTTGTAAGTGTGCTTTTTCCTTGAGTGTAGCTTCCAACAAGGACTGTTTGTGTTCTTTTTCCGATAAAAACTTCCAACTATACAGCAATATAGAAAAGAGTAAAATGAACAGGAACTTAAACGAAATTGCACTTACGGCACCGACCAATGCCCAAGACTCAGTACCAACAAAGGTAGGTGCTGCCTCCAAAGGAACAATACGATGGGTAACCGCAATCAGGATAAGCAAGAAAAGTACAAAACTAGGTAAGTACATAAAGTGCATTTGACGATTTATGAAGGCCCTGGTCAGAGCATGCAAAAGGGCAAATGCAACGACCATCGAAATAGGAATATCAATCAACCAAATTAAAGAATTGCTTATTGCCGGGTTGGTATAAGATGCGGCAAAAAAAACGAAGATGAACATTCCCATAAGCCCTAAATACAGCCAAATGAATTCTTTCTCGGAGAAGCGTGCTACGAGTCGCACCACAATATTTGGTCTCCCTTTATATTCTATAGAGGGCAGTGATAATAGGATGAAAAGAGAATTCAGTAAAGAAATGCATACCCCAACATAGATCAGGGTCTTGTTTGAAGGAAGTAGTGAAAGCCCTTCTACGGCAATACAATTAAAAAGCGCTCCTATGCCCCAAACGAAAATTGCCCAACCGAACCACAAAATACCTTTGACACCCTCATTTGTATCACTTCTTGAGCGTTCTCTTTTGTAAATACGTTGCACGACCACGGCAGTGACCAGGCAAACAATAGCAGTAATGGCATACTCCAAAATCATAGACACAGGGTCGTTTTCTTAGCTAAAGTTACATAAAATGGTATTGGCAAAAGTACTTAACCATTGTGTAAGCACACCCTGTACCGACCCTGCCCCAGCATCTAAAGTCCTATTTCCTAATCGGGTATTTTTTGAATGTGCCCATGTCGAATTACATTCGACAAGATAATATTGGTTCGGGTTTCTCCATATTGAATAAGTTGATCAATGAACTGTTCAAGATGAAACTGGTCTTTTAAGACCACCTCCATCACAATGTTTTCATTGCCGGTAATACGATAGCAATTAATGACCTCATCAAAGGTTTTTACCAGGGATAAAAAAGGCTTTAGTTTTCCCATAAACGCCCGCAAGGTAATGATAGCTTTAAGTTGATGCCCAGTTAGCGTATGCGATACCATCGCCTTGTAGCCCTCTAATATTCCTAGGTCTTCCATCTTCTTTACGCGCTCGGCCACGGCCGGAGGTGTAAGACCGACTTGACGGCCAATATCTGCAAACGAAATCCTTGCGTTTTTCTGCAAGCAATTTAATATTCCCCAATTCAAATCATCAATCTTACTATTTAAAGCCATTTGGTTCTAATTCTTTTGATTAAAAAGTAAAAACAAGTTTTAACTATAAAATCCAAAGATAAAAATTTTAAATCGGCCGTAACTTTATATTTCGAATTGCTAGTACGAAAAAGATGTCCCGAAAAAATCTTAGCACCGTCCCTGTCTACGGGAAAGCCATGAAACTCTGCCACTTGAGTAGAGAGATTGCTTCCTACATTTCCTTTAACAAAGATTTGTTGCATTTATATAAATCTCAAAGTTTCCGAGATGTATTGGCCAATGCCATTCTCACCGATGCGATTTTAATCCCGCAGCAAATTGCCTCGGCCGAACGATCAAGTTCACGGAGCGAGCGGATAAAGAGTGCTTCTTTTATAGGAATCATGATCAATAACATCAATTCTTACTGTATGGGACTGGAAAAGGATGGTATTAAAGAAAAAGAGTACCTAGATCTTCTACGAAAAGAAACCAAATTGTTCAGGTCTTCTTTTCGAAAATGGCGTAAATCGCTTGTGAACGATTCGCTTTAGGCTGCCCTACGAATTTCTTTTTTTCGTAAAAAAACCTCCGTATTTTCTGTCAAAACTACTTTTATGCGCTAATTTTGGGCCATAAACCCTTAGCGCTTGAAAACCACTATACTTATTCATTGCCCAGATCAACCCGGAATTGTTCATGCCGTAACCGGTTTCGTTCAAGCAAAAGGTGGCAATGTCGTGTACCTAGACCAGCATGTTGACCAAGAGGCGGACGTTTTTTTTATGCGATTAGAGAGTGATTTTGATTCGCATACTTATGTATTTGAAGAATTTCGCGAAAACTTCGACAAAGAGGTCGCTTTGCCCTATGCAATGAAGTGGCAGATCTACAAAGAGGGCCATAAACCGAGGATGGCCATTTTCGTCTCAAAATACAATCATTGCCTATATGACCTATTAAGCAGATACCATGCAGGGGAGCTACAGGTAACTATTCCTTTTATTCTCAGTAATCATGCTTCTTTAGCACCTATTGCTGCTCAGTTTGATATTCCTTTTCACCATGTCCCGGTCACCAAGACCACTAAGGTTGAGGCTGAGGAAAAACAACTTCAGCTGTTACGGGAAGAAAGGGTAGACTTTATCGTACTTGCCCGCTACATGCAGATTGTAAGCGGTATGCTTATCGGCAACTATGTGAATAAGATCATCAACATTCATCATTCATTTTTACCGGCATTTGCGGGAGCCAAACCCTATCACGCGGCCTTTGAAAGGGGCGTTAAGATAATTGGCGCAACCAGCCATTATGTGACCGAAGCGCTCGACGCGGGTCCGATCATAGAACAAGATGTTACCACTGTTTCGCATTCGCACAGCATCGCTGATTTTATAGCAAAAGGCAGGGATTTAGAGAAAATTGTGCTCGCACGGGCGGTGCGGCTTCATGTGCAGCGTAAAACAATCGTTTATAACAATAAAACAGTCATATTTTCATAACCTTAAATCATATCGGATGTATAAAAAATTAATTTTGTTCGCCCTTGTTTTTCAATTTGCAGCTTGTGGCGAACTTCAGCAAGTAGTAAATCAGCTTCCTCAAGGAACCCAAAGCCTAGGGAATGCAGAAATTGCGGGCGGCCTTAGAGAGGCACTGAACAAGGGAATAGACAAACAGGTGAGTAAATTGACCCAAGCCGATGGGTTCTTCAAAAACGAATTGGTCAAAATACTATTGCCGGAGGAATTGCAAAAGGTAGATAAGACATTGCGGGATATCGGACTTTCAAAACTCGCCGACGAAGGTTTGAAAGTGCTGAACAGAGCCGCCGAAGATGCGGTGGGAGAAGCAACCCCAATTTTTGTAGACGCTGTAAAGGGTATCACTTTTGCAGATGCAAAAAACATTCTCCTAGGTTCTGATAATGCGGCCACGCAATACTTGAACAATGCTACCAACAAAGCACTCTATAATAAGTTCAAACCCGTTATACAAAGTTCTTTTGACAAAGTTGGAGCCGATAAGATATGGAGCAATCTTATAAATCGGTACAATAGCATTCCTTTGACCAAAAATGTGAATCCGGATTTGACGGAGTATGTAACCCAGGAAGCACTTGAAGGGGTGTATACAATGATTGCCGTGGAAGAAAAAGAAATTCGAACCAAGGTTTCATCCCGTACAACCGACTTATTACGCAAGGTTTTTGTACTACAGGATTAGTGTTAAAAAAGAATCGTTTGACCACAATAAATGAAAAAGATTCGCGTTAACGATTAAAAGGCATGCACCTTTTCAATTTAGAAAAGCGTCGATGCTTTTTACATCAATTTGATTGAAATCTATATAAAGATATTTGAGTTAGTAATTTTTTGAGTTAGTTAGTTAAAACCGGTGGGAGCACCGGTTTTTTTTATGCATTTTCGCCATCTGTTTGATAATCAGTATTCTGATTTCCTGTTAAATAAAGGTAACTTCTTATCGGGACTTACCATTTTAAGAGTTTTTTTTGAATTTGTTGTGAAATTTTAACTAATTTCAAGTGTGCTAATTCATCATCATCAATCAATCATCAATCATCACATCCATGAGACAGATAGGGTTACAACTCTTATTGCTTCTGTTCTCTTCAATTTATCTATACTCTATCCCCCCGATAGACATTGCGGAGAATTATTATTTTGTAAGTCCGACATTTGAAAATGAATCGGATTTACTGAAGCGTGCGAACGAACTTTACATACAAGGTAAGTATGAGCAGGCCATCGATGCCTACACCAATTTGGTGGAAACAAACCAAACGCCTTCGGCCCAACTTTTTAAAAAGCTGGCATTGAGCCATGCGGCACAGCTACAGGCCGAAAAATCCACACAGTATATTGAGGAATCACTTTTAACCACCTTCAACGCCAACATTTTAATGGATAGCGGCTTTGATTCCATTCGCAATACCCCATCGTTTGTAGCGCTCGAAGAAAAATACACGCCCAACTTCACCGTTTGGTCCTTCATGTATCTTTATGTGGCACTCATTGGTTTTTATGTTGCCATTATTCTACATTTCAAAAAGAAAATAGATCCTGTTGCCAAAACCTTGATCAGCGGTTTCATTTTCATCCATTCGTTTTTTATCCTACACATCTGTTTAAACATCACCAATTACCAATATGAGTTTCCCCACTCCTATTTAATGTCTACGGCATTCTCATTTAGTTATGGGCCGCTGCTCTATTTTTATTTTAAACGAATTACCCAACAGTACACCCTTAAAAAGAAGGATTTATTACATCTTCTACCGACGGTAGCTTTGTTGGTTTATCTTCTGCCTATTTACATATTGTCTGGCGACGGGAAGCTCACACTCATGCTGGATAGGGTTACGGGAGGTCTTAATCCCGGGGATGCTACATATATGTCGCTGATCGTTGTATTGAAATTTGCCTCTCTGGTCATTTACGGTTATTTGATTCATAAGCTGTATCAAAATGCCAAACTACACAAAGACCTGAGTACCGTCAATAAAAGATGGCAACGAAATATTTTCTTTATCCATGCAGCTTATATCGCCACATATGGTTTATATGGTGTACTCATCAGCAATCACATTGCCTCTGGTTTCTTTTATCACCTACCTATAGCGACCATGTCATTAATGGTGTTGTTCTTAGGGTTTTCGGCAAGCGTTCAGCCAAGTGTCTTTAGTGGCTTATACTCCTTTGAAAACCATTTGTTTTTTAAATATGAAAAATCGGGCCTTACAAAAAGTCTTTCACAAGAGCTTCGCGAAAATTTAAAGCATCTATTCGACGACGAAAAAATATACAAGCAAAATGACATTAGCTTAGAATCTTTGGCAGAAAAGCTAAATACAACAAGGCACAATGCCTCACAGGTCATCAACGAACAATTTGGAATGAATTTCCACGAATTGGTCAATCGCTATCGCATTGAGGAAGCAAAGTATATTTTAGAACAGGACATTAAAAAGAGTCTCAATATAATCGATGTTGCCTATGAAGTAGGTTTCAATAACAAGGTAACATTCAATAAAGCTTTTAAAAAGGATACCCAACTCACCCCAAGCCAATTTCAACGCTCCCGTTTGCAATTGATGTAAAATACACGTAAATGTTTATCGGAAAAGGTAAATGTTTATAGGCTTTACCTCTAAAACACGGTTTATATGTTTTCTTTGAATCAGTAACAACTTAATGTAAAAGGCAGCAGCCCTGAGGTCTTACTCCTGAAAAATATTCTTCTGTCTCATTTTTTAGAGTAATTATTTGAATTAGCTATCAATACAACTCAGGGTTGCATTTTACATTTCTTCCTTCCTTATCAATACCTCTTATCAATACCTCTTATCCCACATTTACAAGGCTTTTAAAAGTAAATCGATCAAGCACAGGTCCCTATAAGCCACTCCCTGTCCAAAGATCTCTTGTAATACTATTCTTCTACCATAGGATGGTGCGCCCATAACCATTGGTTCGTCCATAAAAATTGTACCTCATGTACCAGGTATAGCCCAAAAAACTGAAATGGAGCAGAGCACGTAATTGGGACAATCAAAAAAATGCATGAATCAAAATAGCGTGTTGTTAAGGGCATTCACGCCCTTTAACATAAAAGTGTAAAATAGAGGGAAAGAATCATCGGAAGGGTAAACGTTTATAAGGATTTCCCTATAAAATGTTAAGAGACTGTTACTTTGACGTGAATGACTAGTTAAAATGTTAAGATAGCTCTAAAGGATAATTTACTCTAAAGTTTACAAAATCAATCTTCAATTTGGTAATCGAGTATGTCGTTGAACAAACACGCTGGTTTGTTTTAGGATGCTGCTTCACACAAAGACTTTTGTTCGTTCAAAACTAACTTATTAAAATTTTAACGTATGAAAAAAAAATGCAATTGGTTGTGTATGTTGCTTCTCCTAGGAGTTTCAATGGCATTTGCACAAGAAAAAACAGTATCCGGTACGGTCACCGACCAGGACGGTATACCATTGCCGGGGGTAAACATTTTAGTGAAGAACACTACGAACGGCATACAAACGGACTTTGATGGTAACTATTCCATTCAAGTTTCGGAAGGCCAGGTTTTGGTCTTCTCCTATTTAGGACAAAAGACTACCGAAGTAACGGTGGGTTCCAGCAGTCAAATGAATGTTCAAATGGAGGAAGATTCACAGGCCCTAGAGGAAGTAGTGGTCACTGCTGTCGGAATTGTTCGGGAAAAGAGATCGCTGGGATATGCGGTCACCACGGTTGAATCGGATTTGGTCGAGGCCAGACCGGAAGCCGATATTGCCCGGGTCCTAAGTGGCAAGGTCGCAGGGGTCAACATAACAGCGAACAACGGTCTGTCAGGTTCGGGAACCAATATTATTATTCGTGGGTTTTCTTCGGCGACACAATCAAACCAACCTTTGTTCATCGTAGATGGGATTCCGTTCGATAGTGGCACCAACACCCAATCGAACTTTCTTGATGGGAACACAGAATCAAGTCGTTTCTTAGATCTTGATCCAAATGCGATTAAAAGTGTTAGTGTCCTAAAAGGATTGAGCGCGACCGTATTATACGGTAACCGTGGTAGAAATGGGGTAATCCTCATTACTACAAAAGGATCAAGTACAGGTGAAGCTCCAAGCAAAACGGAGGTAAGCATTACCCAATCGGTATTTCAATCGCAGGCCATTCTACCGAATTATCAAGATAACTATGGTGGTGGTTTTCACCAAGGGTTTGGATACTTCTTTAGTAACTGGGGCCCTCGTTTCGACAGAACCGATAATGATGGTATTGCAAACGCGGGACAGTTCCAAGGAAATGGTGCCGGCGGTGTGGCAATCTTAAGACATCCGCACAATTTTATCGGAGATCCCACCCTTGTTGCAGGCTTTGAAGATCTTTTAGATGATCCTTACCCTTATAAGCCATATAATGGTGTAGAAGAGTTTTTTAGAACAGGATACGTATATAGTACCTCTGTAAATTTAAGAGGTGGTTCTGAAAAGGTAAGCTTTAATGCCAACTATGGGCGTACGGAAGATATCGGGTTTACGCCTGGGAATGATCTTGTTCGAAACAACTTTAGCCTGGGTGGTAATGCACGATTGTCAAATAAACTTACAGTGGGGGGTGTTTTCAACTTCTCAAGAACAGGTTTTCGATCTCCGCCAAATGCAGTTAGTACCGGTAGTGGTGCCGCCTTTAGCGGTGGTGCTATATTCGGAGATATTTTGTATACCCCCCGTAGTGTAGACCTTACCAACCTTCCCTTTCAGGCAGCAGATGGTAGAAGTGTCTACTATAGAGCAGGAAATGATATTCAAAACCCATATTGGACGGTTGCCAATTCAAAAACAAGTCAAAATACAGATCGCTTTATAGGAAACATGTCGCTTAGTTATGAACTGAATGACTGGATGAACCTATCGTACAAATATGGACTTGATACCTATACGGAGCTTAACTCCTATGGGCAAAACAGAGGTGGAGTAGACGGCCCGGTCTTGGGGATTCTACGAACTACCGTTGCTAGAAACAGTATTTCGAACCATGATTTAATTTTAAGTGCAGATAGGGATCTTTCTGAAAACCTGAACTTGAAAGCCACTTTTGGTTTGAACAGTAGACGAGATACATTCTCTAGGGACGGATTGGAAAGTCAAGGGCAATTGGTTTTTGGTG
Source organism: uncultured Flavobacteriaceae bacterium (assembly GCA_938020445.1). GTDB lineage: Bacteria > Bacteroidota > Bacteroidia > Flavobacteriales > Flavobacteriaceae > Pelagihabitans. The sequence goes on from CALIIC010000174.1 coordinate 37,897, forward strand.
TATTGGAACATTTCAATTTCACCACGCCCTCTGCGATCAACTCCTTTTCAGGTGTAAAAATCAATCAAGACTTTGAAGAGAACCTTGTTGGGGTATACTTAGATGCTACATTGGGGTACAAAGATTACCTCTATTTAAATGCGGTTGCTAGAAATGACTGGTCATCAACATTGGAAACAGAGAACAACTCTATCCTGTATCCGGGTGCCAGCCTTTCATT
>CALIIC010000175.1 GCA_938020445.1 uncultured Flavobacteriaceae bacterium
TGGGATGGTTTTTAAAAGGTAAACTAATTTTAAACTATCTTTTCGGTCAAATTTGCATACAATTTTCATTTTTTGAGGGATTTCCTCAATAGCGTAACAAATACGAACAACCAAACTTTTCAATTTATGGACAACACAGCAACGCAATCATCAGTAAACACGAACAGACTCTTCTATGGAAGTTGTTTCGCCCTGATTACCACTGCCTTTTCTTATAGTTTAAGAGCAGGAGTATTGCCTCAACTAGGAGATGAATTCAGTCTTTCGGCCCAGCAACTTGGAGTAATCAATTCTATGTGGTTTTATGGGTTCCCATTAGCGATGATTATTGGAGGACTAATTTATCATACGGTAGGCCCAAAAAAAATTATGCAATTTGCATTTTTCGCTCATTTATTTGGTATTGTACTGACCATTTATTCAGGAGGATACGTTGGACTTTTAATATCAAACTTTCTCATTGGATTAGGAAATGGGTGTACTGAGGCGGCTTGTAACCCTATGATTGCAGATAGCGCCACCGGAAAAAAAATGAACACTTTGCTAAACCGCTTTCATATGTGGTTCCCAGGAGGTATTGTCCTAGGTAGTTTAATATCTACTTTGATGACTAATATGGAACTAGGTTGGCAGGCACAAATCTGGATCATTTTAATTCCAACCTTGATTTATGCCTTTTTATTTTTTGGGCAAACCTTTCCAGAACCTTCGGTTAAAGAGGCAAAAACACTTAGCGGTAATTTAAAAGGCATGGCTACTCCTTTGTTTGTTTTCATAGCATTGTGTATGGCCTTGACGGCTATAACAGAGTTTGTACCGGGGCAGTGGGTAAAATTAATTCTTGATAAGTCAGGAGCTGACGCAATGATTATTTTAGCCTTAGTATCAGGTGTTATGGCTTTTGGTCGTTATTTTGGTGGGACCTTCGTACATAAGTTTGATCAAACAGGTGTCCTCTTGGGCTCTGCGGTCTTGGCTACCATCGGGATGTTTTTATTAAGTACGCAAACGGGTGCAATGACCTATGTGGCCGCTGCAATTTTCGGAATGGGCTTATGCTATTTTTGGCCTAATATGATAGGTTTTGTAGCTGAGAAAATACCCAAAAGTGGGGCATTGGGAATGTCGGTAATTGGTGCTATTGGCATGTTTATGACTGCCAATATGCAACCGGTTTTTGGAGGTTGGATTGATTCCGCAAGAGAAAAAGCAACTTCCATGGGCCTAACCGGAGATGCATTGGAATTGGCAGCTGGCCAAGAAACCCTGAAAACAATGATAACATTTCCTGCAGTATTAATCGTACTTTTTGTAATTCTTTATTTATGGATGCGAAATAAGAAAAAAGACGTCGCAGCCGTATAATAAGACATTGCTTAAACACTTAAAAGGACCGGACGAACACCGGTCCTTTTTTTTACGCGCTTTAAACAATATACAATACTGGTTTCGTTATCTACAAGATCCGGAAAAAGTGGGTATATTCCACCAGTAGAACCAAAACCAGTCAAAACTCTTGGAAATTATTTGTTATAGTTGTGGTCGCGGAGAGCACCCCGAAAACTCCCTTGAGGGAATTATGCATTGTCAACAAGTAAACCCTGATTGGCGTATAGAAATGGACCTGCGGATCACTAAAGATCAACAGATCGTTCTTTTTCATGATGCAACTACCAATCGTACTACCGGAACAAACGGCCGGGTGCAGGAATTGAATCTTCAAGCATTACAACAATTGAATATCGGGCATCACTTTAAACAAGGTGAGGCCTTTCCCTATCGAGAAAACCCTATACCACCGCCTATCTTGGAGGAAGTTTGCCAACTATTTCCGCAGGCGAAACTGTTACTCGATGTGCACACCAATAACCCAAAAGCCGTTGATTTAATTATTACCATTATCGAACAACACGATATGAAAGGGCAAATTGTAGTGGCAAGCCAATACGATTCCATTATTGCCGCGTTTAAAGTAAAACGCCCCACTTGGGAATACGCTGCCGCTACCAAAGAAGTAAAAGGAATGGTGTACAGTAGTTTTCTTTTTTTAGATCGCTTTTTTCCAATCGAAGCGGATATCTTAATACTCCCGGTTTTCTTTGGAAACATGCGCGTTCTTACCAAGCGAGTACTAAGCCATGTGGTCAGACGAAACAAAAAATTATGGGTTTGGTTGCGTGAGGGAAAAACAGTAGAAACGATAAACACGGCAAAGGAACTTAATAGTTACAAACGTATGGGAGTTCATGGGATTTTTACGGAGTTTCCTGCCGAGCTAAAGGCTGAAATCGACCAACTTGACAATCCTTAAAAAGATGCCTTTTTGGTTATAAAAAATACCCGAAGATGACATCCAAAACGATAAAAAACCTTCTTCAAACGGCATAGAAAAAAGAGCATGTTTTGATTGTACGTTGCTTGGCATGTTTTAGAAACGGTAAAAGAAGCAAACTACAAAAGTCATACCGTTGCCATTGACCACTATACAGATTAGAAACTTTTGAAAAAACCGCCAATGCAACTATAAAATCAAAGGAGTCAAACAGTCACCAAATCGTCAAATAGGCAGTATCGATAGGCGCCAAGCCCCTTAAAGACGAAGAGTTTTTGGCATCATAAGATTTACCGTCAAACAAAAATATTTTGTCGTGACCCTCGTACAATTCTATACATTCGGTCGCACTATGCCTTTCGAAGCTGTACATTTGGCAAACACAGCATTTGATCTATGGGCAGTTTTCATTTTATGGATATTATTTTATTGATAGGAATTGCGCAAGGCTTTTTTCTGAGTATTACCCTCCCTATTATCCATCAGAAGAACATGGCCGCCAACACGGTTCTTTCGATTCAATTACTGTTCGCGTGTCTCATGTTATTGGCGAAAATGGCCATGCATACGGCGGATCAGGTTTGGGTCATAAAGTGGTTTGGCCTCTTTGAAACGTTTATTTTTTTGTATGGCCCTTTAGGGTATATCTACCTAAAGCGCCTACTGGCTAAAAATCAAAAAAAGTTTTGGCTTCCTTGGCCTCATTTCCTGCCTGCTTTTCTGTACCTATCTTTTCTATTAACCATAACAGGATATTCAGATGAAGAGTTGGTTCGGCACTTGGGTGCGGGAACGTTCAGCACCCCATTTTTTATCGCGGAATCTGCCGCGCTACTTTTTAATTGCTATTATTGGTATTTGAGCATTCGACTTTTTGGAAACTATAAGCGTAGCGAAAAACAGCAGTTTTCCTTTACCCAGCAGACCATTTCTTTTGTACGGGTCATCTTATGGATGGTGGGGCTATTGCTCCTCTTATGGTGCATCAGTTATTTTAGCAATTACTTCTTCCGAACCTATATCCCCTTCTTGAACTACAATTCCATTTGGATCGTACTTCCTGTATTGATTTATGTGGTAGGGTACTACGCCTTAAAGCAACCTGAAATCTTTAGGGTCGTTCTAAAACCCAACAAATCCAAAACGGGCTCAAAACATCGGCTAGACGATGCCTTGGTTCAAGATCTTACCACCAGATTAAAGATACTAGTTGAAAAAGACCAGGTTTACTTGGACAATACCTTGACCTTGGCAACGCTCTCAAATCGTTTAAATACCACCACAAACAATCTCTCTTGGTTATTGAACAATGTTTATAAAAACAGCTTTTACGATTACATTAATCAATATCGAATAGCAGCTTTCGTACGAAAAATCAAAAACCGTGAGCACAAGGACAAAACCTTGTATTCTCTTTGTTTGGAGGTTGGTTTCAATTCCAAGTCCACTTTTAACAAAGCCTTTAAAGAGGTTTTAAAGGAGACCCCTAGTAGCTACATAAAAAAGGTTGAAGGCTAAGTTGTTCTGCTCTATACAGTCAGTCGATTTTTTACAATTCTTTCCCTAGCATTGTTTAAAATCTAAAATGGATTGTATCATGAAAACACACCCTTTAATTCCAAAAACAAAAATGACGTATCTAGCGCTTGTTCTTCTTTTAGTCTCCCAAACTTCCTGTACTGATGATTTTATAGGAAAAGTAACCAAGAATGCCAAGGTAGAAACATTGGTTGCGAACTTCCAGGCAAATGACGGACTATCGGTAGACCGCTTTGGCAATGTCTACGCAAGTGATTTTTCAAACTATACGGGAACCGAAGTGCTCAAAGTAAATCCAAAAACCGGAGCAGTAGAAGTTGCGGTGGATAGCCTCGTTGCCCCCACTGGAAATGTAGTGGACAAAGCAGGTAACATTTACGTGGTCAATAACATACGTAGGATGAGTCCAGAGTCGAATCTAACCCAAGCCGATGTGCTAAAACTGGCCAAGGACGGTACGCGTACCGTGCTAGCTACCCTCCCGGGATTTCCCTCAGGAATAGCCATTGACCGTGAAGGAAATTTGTTTGTATCAAACTATAGTTTTCAGGGAGTACATAAAATAAGTACTGATGGTACAGTAACCATATTTGCACGAGATCCTAAATTGTTCGGCGGCGTGGGTATTACATTTGACAAAAAAAACAATTTATTCGTAGGGAGTTTTATCACAGGAGATATCTTAAAAGTTTCCTCCTCTGGTTCTGTGGAGGTATTTGCCACTATTCCTACCGTTACGGAAAATGTAGTTATAGGGTACATCACCTATTTTGCCGGTTCGATCTTTGCCACCGCTATAGGAGAGAATGCCATATATCGTGTTTCGATGGATGGGGAAGCCACGCTATTTGCGGGCAATGGCACAAAGGCGACGGAAGATGGGTCTCTTGAGGAAGCCTCCTTCGACAATCCCAACGGTATTACTGCCGATCCATACCGAAAGGCTTTGTACATAACCGATGCAGGGGCCGAAGGCGCACTGCGTGTCATCCGATTTAGATAACGAAATAGTTTAGTAGCTGGGTGAAAGCCCTCTTTTTTACAACATGTTTTGCCCCTATTTCTAGCATTCCTTTATTTTCTAAAATTTTTAAGAAAAAAGCTATTATATGAAACCCGAACTGTTTATTTTTGTCATCCTTAATACGGGATGTGGCGCAGTCCGGTAGCGCACTCGGCTGGGGGTCGAGTGGTCGCAGGTTCAAATCCTGTCATCCCGACGAACCGCTTTTTAGCGGAACACAAACCCTGCTAATCTATTGATTGGCAGGGTTTTTCATTTTCCTTGCATTCATATGATATCATCTAAAACCACCTTTCTGGTGTGCAATACGGTGTACAAAGCGGTACGCATTTTGTTGTAATTTGAAGTAGCATTAAGGCCATTTCGATGTAGTCTTTAGTAAAGATTGTTTCACTAAAAAAAGACATGCAACATGCGAACGGACAGCACATTAGGAGTAAGCTTCTTCACAAGGAAAAAACGGAACGACCCGAGTAAATTGGATATTTATGTTCGGATAACCGTCAATAAGGAACGGGCGGATTTGAGCATTAAACGGGACATTTCGGTGTGCAATTGGGACATTTTCAGGTGTAGGGCCAAGGAAATCGACCAAAACCACATTTTATTGAACACATATCTGGACGACGTATATGCTGAAGTCCTCAATGCCCACAGGCAATTGCACTCCGAACGCAAGTTGATTACCGCCAAGGCCATCAAGCTAAGATACCTCGGGGAGGACGAGGAACGTGTGACCTTGATGCATGCCGTTACCTATCACAACAAAAATGTGAACCAAGCCTTAAAACCGGGGACACTTAAAAACTATTTTTCCACAGAAAAATATCTAAAGGAATTTCTACGGGAAAAATTGAAGACAGACGATATCTATTTAATTCAGCTCAATTATAAGTTCATTGTTAATTTCGAAGAATTCATTCGAACCTACAAGCCGAAGAAGGCACGAAAGACCTGTTCCAATAACGGAACCATGAAGCATATGGAACGGTTGATGAAAATTATCAATTTGGCCGTAAGAATGGAGTGGTTGGAAAAAGACCCTTTTCGAAATTACAAACTACGTTTTGTCAGAAGCGAACGAGACTATCTTTCCGAACGAGAACTGGATTTGATAGAGGAAACCACGTTCCATGCAGAAGGCATAGAACGGGTAAAAGATGTTTTCCTGTTCAGTTGCTATACTGGGCTATCGTATATTGATATCAAAGAATTGCATCCAAATCAAATCCTAATAGGAATCGATGGGAACCAGTGGATACATACCAAAAGAGCAAAAACGAATGAACCTGTCAAAATACCTTTGTTGCCAAGGGCAAACGAGATTTTGGACAAATATGCGCCCCAAAAAAAAGTAACCGGGAAACTCTTGCCCGTTTATAGCAATCAAAAGACCAACCAGTACCTAAAGGAAATTGCTGCCGCCTGCGGTATTCATAAGAATATCACCTTTCATGTGGCACGGCACACCTTTGCGACCACCGTCACCCTCTCCAATGGCGTACCTATCGAAACAGTCTCCAAGCTATTGGGACATACCAAACTATCCACGACCCAGATCTATGCAAGGGTGTTACAACAAAAAGTTGGGGAGGACATGCAGCACCTTATGACTCGATACAAGGCCAAATCCGCTAAGGACAATCAAACGAAGGTTATTTAAACAAGAACATATCGGATAAAGGCACTTCCAAGGCTTTCGAAATTTCCAGCAAGGTATAAACGGTAGGGTTCACCCTGCCGTTCTCTAATTTCTCCAAGGCCTGTCTATCCTTTCCACAAGCACGGGCCAAATCGGATTGTGACCAACCCCTTAGGTTCCGCAACTCAACGATGCGCTTACCTAATTCTTTTTTCAGTTGTTCCTTGGTCATACACAAATGTCATCTTATTGTACGACAATATTGTCATACAAAAGTTTGACAATTGAAAGAGGTTTTGTAGATTTGTCATATAGTTGTATGACATTATAAAGTAGCGATATGGAAAAAGCAGTAAACGATTCAAGTCCGACCCTTGGGAAATTGGCAAAAGAGCATCTACAAAGCTTAAGGCCACATCCGACCTATAAAAAAAGGTTCGCTATTGCCCACCTATCGGTAGAAGGTTATCAAGACCTTTTGTTCAAGATTCGAGCGTTGTTGAATGTTAGCATCATGGCTTTGGAACATATCGATTATCGCAATGACGATACTATTGTAGAGCCAAAGGCTCATGTACAAGCCGTTTTAGAACTGGTCAGTCGCATGATTCCCATAGAAGAAGGGGAATTGTTGGACGAACTTGCAAAGCAGGCTAAAACTGCTTAATTCCCGCTTACAGCTTCAATATTGTATCAAGGCTTTTTCAGCCTTGATACTGCAAACAAATCTTTTCCGCTTCGTCCCAAATCCAACCATAACTTACCTTGTGCGCGGATCCTGTCCGGTTTTTGTAGTGTTCCGGTAGATAAACGTAAAGCAAAAACCGGATAGGGCACATACTACTGGTCAATTGGAATAACTGAGTCCTTTTCTTTCCAGATTTTATAAGGTTCGTAAGCTTCGGGGTGTTCTTCGAAGTAGCCGCCAAAATGTTCGATGATATGCTGCTGTCCCTGCTCAAAGGCTTTTCGTTTTTGACCTTGAAGCCCGTAGCCCTGATAGCCGAAATAACCTATAGCAAAAAATGGCAATAACATTCCAACGGCATAAAGTGTCAACAACCATTCGGGCAAGCCTCTTGAAGATTCGATTTTTGTTTGCTGCGCATCGATTTGTTTCTCCAACTGACTCATCCTTCCCTTCTGTTCCTTTAAGAACTGCTTGATATGATATTCGATGTTGGTACTGTCCGCTTTTACCTTAATGGTATCAAGCTTCTTGCAAAGGGCTTCCAATTTTTTGACCGACCCTTCGAAACCGGCCATTTCATCCGTGAGCAGTTCTATAAATTCTTCCATCTTTTTCATAGCGTTCTTTTTTAGTGTTCGTTAAATTTCGATGCCTGTTCCTAGACTTCTTTTTATACCTTTTTTGATAAGGTTCTTGGTAAAGGTCAAAGCGAAATTGGCACTTACCTCTACAGCTTTTCCCGATAGCTTTACCCATTCGTCTTGGCCTATAGAAAGCCCTTTTGTACTGTTATTGGAAATGGCCAAAGCGATTTTACCGCCCGATAGGGAGCGGTGTACCGCGCTGCCTTTGAGATTATGACCTTTGTATTCAAAATGAAAGCCCTGTAGCTTATTCGCCTTGTTAATAAAGGGAATGACCTTTACATCTTGTTTCTGCATCAGTTTGATATAGCTATCAAAGTCTTTGGGGCGTCCTTTAGCTATAACAACATCATGGATCCGTTTTATCTCACTTCTGATATCCTTCATGCCTAGAAGCTTTTCCCGTTGTACCTTTCTAGCCGTGGTAAGCCCCATTTCTTTGGCAACCTTCTCTGCGGCCAGTTGGCTCCGCTTTCCGATAAAGTTGTCCTTATATGCCTTTCCATCAAAACCGATACGGTTTGCGTATAAGTGTATGTGGGTATGTTGTTTGTCCCGATGGACAAAGGCGACCGCTTGATTGTTTTTTAAGTTCATTTCCGAAATAAAGTTCTTGACCAATTTCCCTAGTTCTTTGTTGGATAGTTTTTGTCCGTCCTCAACAGTGGGGCTAAGGACAAAACTTAAGGTGTTGTTTTTGGTTCGGGTATTCATCTCCTGTACCAAACGAAATTCCTCGGTAATTTCTTTCGGATTGTCCCCTATCAAATGTTGGGTATGGACGATTTCCGCTCCCTTGTCCTGGTTCCAACCATAGGAAATAGAAACTCCTGTATGCACTATGGATTTTCCCTTGCCGATCATTTCTTGAAATTGTTTAAATGGTTCCGTATTTCGTTTGCCAATTCTTCGACCTTGAAAGCCAAATTAGGATTGCGCTTTTTGAACATATTGGCAATTCGCTTAAAGTTGTTCGCATATTTGACCAACATCGCATACTGCCGCAATTGTTCTTCGCTCAGTCGTTCGATCAATGTGTGGCCCAGAGCGCAGCTCCTACAATATTCGGATAGGGACAGCCCGGCCTTTTTGGCCTTGATCTTGAGCAGCTTCTTTTCGAAGACACTGCACCGAAACTGTATGGTTTCCCGTTTCATTTTTTTGTTTTTTCTTTTGCGACCGTGGGGAGCAAAAGCAAGATTGTCATGACAATGACACATCTTGAACTTCGTACCCTTTTTCAAATTAGGGGGTACTCCGCGGTCAGGGTATAGCTGCGAAAATTTTAACACGGAAATCGGTCGATTTTTGAACTTTGTTCAGCAAATCGGAAAAAATGGTGGGGATAATAAAATGTCCAATGAAACAATAATGAAAGATACCGATGGGTCTTGGACAGGTAGGTGCGCCCTATTTCAATTTTACTTCACGCTTATCTGTCGGAACGCTATAAAATGGAAACAGGAACCATGCGCAAAGTTTTTGGGTAAGGAATTGGGTTTATGCTTTTTGAAAAAAGGACTTTATCCTTTTGTAGTTATTTACACTATTGTATAAGTTTAATCTTTTAGTTCCGTAAAAGGTGAAATATCGGAACCACTAAAAAGAACGACAAATGGAACTAGAAACAAATACGTTTTTGTTTAAAGTGAGTCGTTTCGAAAAATGGCCGTGGCCGTTGCAGAAGTAGTTTATTTACAACAGATTGACTCGATTAGTCAATTTTTACAGAGCCTTTAGGAGAACCGGTTTTGATTGGATTTGTTGGTAAATAATGGTCAGGCAGCCTTGGAAGGCATCCACAATGGTCTTAAAAATGTCAATGGAGGGTTTCCTTCCTCCTTTCTTAAGGTATTTTTGTAGATTGAAGGCGATTGCGGCCATGAGCATGACCTTATGTGCACCGGCTTTGCCCAGTACACCTATTTTTCTTAGACCGTAGAACTGGGTCAGACTACCGAACACGGGCTCCACCGTACTTTGCCTAAGGTTTTTCATTCGTTTGCCCCTTTCACTGTGCTGTCGGGCGTAGGCCCTCAAATATTGTTCGTCATAGATTGTTCTGGTGATTTTTTTGCTTTTGGTTTTTGGTACACATTGGGCTTTCATGGGGCAGGCCTTGCAGTCCTTTGGGGCTGTCCAGTATCTTTTCAGTACGCTACCGTCACGGTTGGTATAGAATCCCTTGAAAGGCAGGGGCCTGTCCATTGGGCAACTATATTCGTCCTTTTCCTTATCATAGGGAAAACCTTCTATTTCAGGTTTATATTTCCCGAAAACCGGTATCCATCCGGTAACCTTCCTTTGTTCGAGAAAATCGTAGTTGGAGCCATTTGAATAACCCGCGTCCCCTAGGAGATCTGTCATTATAAGCTCGTTCTTCCTTAAACGGTCCTGGACCCGCAGGCCGATACTCTTCAGGTACTGGCTGTCCCTACCATCGGCAAAGTCCGCTTGGATATGGGAGATGACCCCTTGTGCGGTATCCACCGCCATACTACAGTGGTAGTTCAGCTTTCTGGCCTTGCCCGGCTTTACCGATATACGGGCATCCGGGTCATGGGGGTTATAGTGCGTCTTGTTGCTGAGCAGCCTTGCTTTTTTATGGGACGCGCCGACCAGGCGTACCGGACTGTCCCTCAGATTTTGGTGGTGCTTCTCCACGCGCTTCAGCTCGTGCGAGGGAGCGGAGACATGTGCGGGAGATACAGTTTCCCCATGTTTTTTTGCAGCTTCCCCGTTTTCTTCCGACACTTTTTTCAAGTGGCTATCTATCGAGGTGGCCGGCATTTTCGGCACTACGCTTTCCATGGATACGTTCGCCTTTATCGGGGCCGAATCCACCGCTTGGGTGTGTCCGGACACCATTCCGCTGTCGACGCACAGGGCGAATACCTTGTTGAACAATGTCCCGAAGAGGGATGCCGGGTAAAGTTGTCTCGTCCTGCTGATCGTTGAGTGCCACGGCAGTTTTTCGTCAAGGTCATAGCCCAGAAAGTAGAGCACGTCCATCCGCATGCTGCAGTGTTCCACCAGTTTTCGGTCGGAGGTGAGGTTCTCAAGGTATCCCGTGATCAACAGCTTGAAAAAAACAACGGGGTCGATCGAGGGGTTGCCGGTCCTGCCATATAGTTCCTTCGTGTCCCTGTAAAGAAAACTTAGATCAAGCGTTTCGCGGAGCCTTCTGTAAAGGTTGTCCTTTGGGATCTGGTCCGACAACTGGAAGCTGAGGAACAGTTTTTCGGTATAGTTCTTTCTGCCTTGCATACCTTTAAGTTACCCATTTCCAAACGCTTATGAAAGAGAAAATCGGTGTTTATCGGAGTTCTGCAACAGCCACGGCCAATTTAAGGGACAATCGTACCAATACATATAGTTAATAGGGTTACAGGACCTTTATTAGAGCGTTCACAACATTTATTTGTTATTTCTTGAGAGTCCCTCTATTTTGGTTCTATGTATTTAAATTTAGATAATCAGTCAAAGTTTTCGGCCTTTCTGAAAAAGAGGAACTACGCAGTGCTACTGGTTTTTGCAAGCATTTTGTTCCATTCCAATTCGTTCGGGCAGTGTCCTGGACCAGGGCCATGTGCACCGGGGACTTTTGACCCGGCATTTGAACAGATAGACCCTTCGTCAATTGCGGGGGCCGTTTTCTGTTCTGGGCAGACAAGGACTTTTACAATAGGTGTAGGGCCGGGAACAACTAATGAGGCGGCAACAGGTGATTTAGAATATATTACGCTCTATTTTGATTTTGATTGTGATGGGGTCTTTGAATATAGCGTTAATGATTCCTGTAGTTATGTAAATCCAGGAGGGTGTAATGTAGACCTTTCCGTAACGGCGCCTACCGTAACTGTTCCTACTACTTATAATGCTAGGGCGCATTTAGTATATAATACCCCGACAACAGATCCATGTGCGGCTTTGACCTGGGGAGATATTGAAGATTTTACCATAACGGTGAACCTTCCGCCCGTACCTGTTCTTATCAGTAGTGATACCGATAATACAATATGTGACGGCGACAGTGTTACCTTTACAGCCGGTGGTGGTGACGAGTACGAATTTTTTGTCAATGGATCGAGCGTCCAGTCTCTTTCCACAACTAATACCTACACCACATCTGGTTTGTCAGATGGGGACAGTGTAACGGTAACAGCCTTAGACACCTCAAACGGTTGTGACACACCAAGCTCCCCCATTTCCATGACGGTATTAGACCCTACGTTGACAACTCAACCGGTGGATCAAACCTCTTTTGCAGGAAGCAATGTTGTATTTTCCGTTGCGGCAAGTGACGTGGACACCTATCAATGGCAAGTGAGTACCGACGGGGGAACCACTTTCAGTGATATCTTCAATGGTCCGGAGTACTCGGGTACGGGTACGGCCAATTTAACTGTTAATTCTGTGGATGTGAACAAAAACAATTACAGATATAGGGCTTTAGTGACCAACTCAAGTGCATCGTGCCCTTATGAGACCTCGATGGCCGCAATTCTTACCGTCCGGGTAAGAACTGTGGTTACCAATAGAAGGATAACGCATCGGGTCAAGAAAAATTAAGTTCGCAATGTCCGTCTAATATCAATATTTATAAAGATCTCTCAGAGACTAAGATATAAAAAGAGCATATTGATGTTTTGGAAACCGAACCTTTTTTGGCACTAATGGATTTCATATGTGCCTATTTGAAGGATTTTGATGTCATAATGGTTTTTCCTAATTTTATACAATAAAAGATTACATCGGTTGTGCTTATTTGCATTGGAAATTGCAAAACGGTGTACAGCTTTAAATTAGCAAGGTAAAATATTGTAAAAGAGTGTGTTATGACTTAATTTTTAAGTCTGCCACCCCGAC
>CALIIC010000176.1 GCA_938020445.1 uncultured Flavobacteriaceae bacterium
TGCAAAATTTTGCTTTCATTATTGCGAAATTTTTTTATCTTTAGCCTTATTAACTAACTAATTTAAGTTTGAAAAAATGAAAAAATTATTTTCTACCCTAGCTGTAAGTGGTTTGTTTATCATGAGCACGACTACCGTAAACGCTATGACGATGTTCCAAGAAGGAGGGGAAGAAGCCTCTAAAGGTTTTACCCAAGTATTGAAAGAGCAGTTTATCCAAGGTGGTGCCGGTTTCATGGGAATCGTACTTCTTTGTTTGATTCTAGGACTTGCTGTTGCAATAGAGAGAATTATCTATTTAAACATGGCCAGCACGAATACTGGTAAATTGAAACAACAAGTAGAAGACGCTTTGGCTTCTGGTGGGGTTGAAGCTGCAAAGGAAGTTTGTAGAAATACAAAAGGACCTGTTGCTTCTATCTATTATCAAGGATTGGACAGAGCTGGTGAGAGCATCGAATCTGCTGAAAAAGCGGTCGTATCATACGGTGGGGTTCAAATGGGTCAATTAGAGAAAAACGTTTCTTGGTTATCTTTATTCATCGCTATCGCCCCGATGCTTGGGTTCATGGGAACTGTAATCGGTATGATTCAGGCTTTCCAGAAAATTGCAGCAGTGGGTAACTTGAGTGCTTCGCTTATTGCCGGAGATATTCAGGTGGCATTATTAACGACTGTATTTGGTCTTATTACTGCGATTATCCTTCAGATTTTCTACAACTATATAATTGCTAAAATTGATAGCATCGTTAACGATATGGAAGATTCTTCTATCTCGTTGATCGATATGTTGGTAGATCATAAAAAATAAGTCGCACACCCTATAAACAAACAAACGATGAATAAAATTGTAAAAATAGCTTTAGTAGCGATAGGGTTGATAGGTGCTGTACTTTGGTTTATGTTACCTACCAGAGCAGAGTCTGAGGCCGACCCGGTCGGGGCAGCTCAAAATGGTGCAATGGGCGCAATGTTCATGATTACATATTTGTTGCTCGCCGTGGCGGTGATTTTCAGCCTTGGTTTTGCATTAAAAAATATGTTTTCGAATCCGCAGGGGTTGAAAAAAGTTCTTTTTGTAGTAGCTGGCTTTTTGGTAGCTGCAGGAATCGCCTACGTACTGTCTAGCGGTACTGATGTTAGTATCCAGGAAATGGCCGATAAAGGTATTGAAACTTCAGAATCTACCATCAAAAGAATTGGAATGGGTTTAAATCTATTCTTTATTTTGACGATAGTGGCCGTGGGGGCAATGCTCTTTGGAGGATTCAAAAAAATGACTAGTAAATAAAAACGTAAAATATGCCTAGAAGAGCAGGAGCACCAGAAGTGAACGCAGGGTCTATGGCCGATATAGCATTTTTATTGCTGATCTTTTTCTTGGTGACTACCACCATTGAAACAGATGCCGGTTTGGATCGTATGCTTCCTCCCATTGAACCGCCTGAGACCGATGTGGTCATTAAGGAGAAAAACATCTTTCAAGTGAACATTAATAAAAATGGTCAATTGTTGGCAGATGGGGAGCTGATTGAATTAAAGGATTTGAGAACCAAGGCGATGGCTTTCTTGGAAAATAACGGAGATGGTTCATGTAACTATTGCCAATCTGGTAAAAAGGATCCCGCATCTTCCGATAATCCTACAAAAGCGATTATTTCTTTGAAGAACGATAGGGAGACCAAGTATGGGACCTATATTACCGTTCAGAATGAATTGGTAGGTGCATACAACGATTTGCGTGATCGCGAGTCGGAACGTTTGTATAAAAGACCCTTTACTTCAATGGAGGCGGAATATATCAAACAAGAAACACCGGCAAGTGTAAAGGAGGAATTGAAAGAGAAAATCACCAAGATTCAGGAGATGTTCCCTCAGAAATTATCCGAAGCAGAGACCTCGTCTTCAGGAGGAAGTTAATAAGAGTTTAAAATTGTAACTATGTCAAAATTTGCAAAGAAAAAAAGTGGTGAATTACCAGCGGTTTCTACTGCTTCACTACCCGATATTGTTTTTATGCTCTTGTTTTTCTTTATGACGGTAACCGTTATGAAAAATAGCGATGTCAAAGTAGAGAATACACTTCCGAATGCAAGTGAAATAAAAAAACTTGAAAAGAAAGACAGGGTAATCACTATTTATGTAGGAGCACCTACACGAGAGTTTCAAAAAGTTTTTGGTACTGAGTCAAAAATACAATTGAACGACAAATTTGCCGATGCAGGCGAAGTTGGAGATTATATTTTGATGGAACGCGCTAAAAAACCACAAGAATTACAAAATGTTCTTACTACTTCCCTAAAGGTCGATAAAAATGCCAATATGGGATTGATAGCAGATATCAAACTGGAATTACGTAAGGTAAATGCGCTTAAGGTAAATTATACGACCTATGAGGGCGATGCTTTTAATAACCTGAAATAAGGAAGGTTTATTTTCAAACTTAGTTAATATAGAACGCTCCAAAATTTGTTTTTGGAGCGTTTTTTATTTGTTTAACTTTAATCATATGAAGCAGGCACTGGTATGTTTTTTGGTTTTGTTGGTCGGTTTTGTTCGTTCGCAGGACACCAACGATTCTATACCTGTTGACAATCGCTATCTGGAGGATCAGTTTTATATGGGAATTACGTACAACTTTCTACTAGACCAACCTGATGACGTGAGTCAAAGGAACTTATCTTACGGATTGCAGGCCGGTTTTGTGAAAGATGTTCCTTTAAACGGAAATAGAACAAGGGCCTTGGGAATAGGACTGGGTTATGGTGTGTACTCCTATTACTCAAACCTTTTTGCCCAAGAGGTGGGAGATAACATCAATTATAGCATTGTAGAATCGGGTGACTTTAAGAGAAATAAACTCGAGACCCATATGATAGAACTGCCCATAGAATTTCGATGGCGTAACTCTACGGCCGCAGACTATAAGTTTTGGCGAGTATACGCAGGTGTTAAACTTGGGTATCTGATCGGGGCAAGGTCTAAGTTTCTGTCTGATAGGGAACTCAACTCGGATGGTTCTATTGAAAGGGAGGCAAGGCGTATTACTTTTTTCAATTCGGACATATCCAAATTTCAATATGGACTAACCATAAACCTGGGCTACAATACCTTTAACGTACATGCTTACTACGCGTTGAATAATTTATTCGATAACGGTGCCCAGGTCAACGGGCAAGATATTACCATGAAACCGCTACGGCTAGGTTTTGTCTTCTATATTTTATAATACCCGTACCACTCAAGACCGGTGCAATACCTCACCATAATCAGCACTACAGTTAGCTTGGCACGAAATTTGTTAATTATTTTAACAAGAAGCACCGTTTTTCAGCGTGTTTAAAATACCCCTCCCATAGTTCGCTGCATCGGCAGCATGTTTTGCGTTTTAGTGCCCCAATTCGCACTATTGACGATTCCTTTGCTAGGAAAAGTAATGTGTAACCTTCAAATTTTAATTATGGGAAGAAGAACAAAAGTACCTTCGGTGAATGCCGGTTCAATGGCCGACATTGCATTTTTATTGTTAATTTTTTTCTTGGTAACCACCACCATCGAAACCGATGCCGGTCTAGCGCGTATGCTTCCAAGAAAAACCAATGAACCGATTCAAATCGATTACCAGAAAAAGAACATCCTTCAGGTGGTGTTGGATAAAGAGGGGCGACTAATGGTCGATGAGGAATTAATCAATCTCAAAGACCTGCGAGAAAAAGTGAGTCAGTTCGTAGACAACGGCGGCGCCCCTAGTCAGGAAGAGAATTACTGCGCATACTGTAAAGGGAAGGCCGACCCCACTTCCTCTGATAACCCTAAGAAGGCCGTTATCGCGGTTAATACACATCGAGAAACTTCGTATGGTGCCTATATTACTGTTCAAAATGAACTTGTGGCAGCCTACAATCAACTTCGTGATAGAGAGGCGCAAATACGATACAAGACCAGTTATACGGCGATGGAAGAAGCGTATCAAAAGCCAGAGACCAGTAGCAAGGAGAAGAAAGCGTTAAAGCAGAAAATACAACATATACGGCTGCTATACCCTTTAAATATTTTAGAACCACAACAACTTTAAACAAGAATGATTATGTCAAAATTTAGAAAAAAGGTCATCGACCACCCAGAGGTATCCACGGCTTCATTACCCGATATCGTATTTATGTTACTTTTCTTTTTTATGACGGTTACCGTTATGAAAGACACTACGCTGAAGGTCGAAAATGAATTGCCCAACGCTACTGAGATTAAAAAGTTGGAAAAAAAGGACCGTATTATTACAATTCATGTGGGTGGCCCCAATCAACAATACAGGAAGTTATTAGGAGAAACCCCGAGAATACAGTTAGAGGATAAGTTTGCCGATGTTTCTGAGGTAGGGCCTTATGTGTTAGGGCGTTTAGCGGAAATGCCAGCGGAACTCAGACCATTTGTAACCATATCATTGAAAGTTGATAAACGGGCCGATATGGGGCTTATTATAGACATTAAGGAGGTATTAAGAGATGTGGGTGCGCTAAAAATCAACTATACTACGTATGAAGGGGATGCTTTTATGAATATGAACTAGTTTCTGACTGTTAAAGCCAAAAGCGTATGGTGAGCAATTGGGATACGATTCCTATAAGAAATCCCATGCCTATTTCTGCCTTGTTGTGATTTCCCAAATACAAACGAGCGCTGGCGACAAGCCCTGTGGCCAATATGAAAAGGGAAATCGCCAGTGTAATATTGATTTCAAAATGAACACTTAGGCAAATCAAATACATGAAAATGCTGGCCATGCCTGCGACATGTAGGCTGGCCTTAAAGTTGAAAAAAAGT
The DNA here is from genome assembly GCA_938020445.1 of uncultured Flavobacteriaceae bacterium. Lineage (GTDB taxonomy): Bacteria > Bacteroidota > Bacteroidia > Flavobacteriales > Flavobacteriaceae > Pelagihabitans. The sequence continues at coordinate 4,822 of CALIIC010000176.1, forward strand.
AAAACCAACGAGGCGAACGCCGCTCCGATAAGACCTACAAAAAAGTAATACAGTTCAACAGTGTAATTATTGGGAATTACCTTGTAAAGAACCATTAACAGCAACAGTATTGCAATATACAGTGGGTAGCGACGCTCTTTGGCGCTTGGGGTGAAAACCGATTGTACAATGCCCAAATTGGTTAAAATTAGATAAGAGATGATGGGAATAATGACGGTTAGGATAAAAATGGGCAGCACATTGCCGCTTTGAACCTCTAAAGGACTGTACTTGGGTGTAAGGATAAAATAGACCAAGGTGCCTACGATAGGGATAAAAAGAGGGTGAAAAAGGTAAGAAATCGTCCGTAGAAACAGTTTCATTATATCTGCTTTCTAAGTCGAGCTACAGGGATGTTTAGTTGCTCTCTATATTTGGCTACGGTTCTTCTGGCAATAGGATAACCTTTTTCTTTTAAAATTGCCGCTAGGCGATCATCTGTCAAGGGTTTTTTCTTTTCCTCGTCTGCAATGACGGTTTCCAATATCTTCTTGATTTCCTTGGTAGAAACATCCTCTCCTTGTTCGTTTTTCATCGACTCGGAGAAATACTCTTTGATCAATTTAGTGCCGTAAGGTGTGTCAACATATTTGCTATTGGCCACTCGGGAAACGGTTGATACGTCCATCTCTATTTCATCGGCAATATCTTTTAGGATCATAGGACGCAAATTGCGTTCATCTCCTGTCAAAAAATATTCCTGTTGGTAGTGCATTATTGAGTTCATGGTAATAAACAATGTCTGTTGACGTTGGCGTATAGCATCTATAAACCATTTGGCAGCGTCTAACTTTTGTTTGATGAACATCACCGCATCTTTCTGGGATTTCGATTTCTCCTTCGAGTCCTTGTACCCCTTTAGCATATTATTGTATTCTCTAGATACATGCAGTTCGGGTGCATTTCTTCCATTTAGCGATAGTTCAAGCTCCCCTTCAACAATACGAATGGAAAAATCGGGCACCACGTGCTCTATCATTTTATTGTTTCCGGCGTATGAACCTCCCGGTTTTGGATTTAATTTTTCAATTTCAGAAATAGCGTCTTTCAACTCTTCCTCATTGATATCGTATTTCTGGAGTAGTTTTTTGTAATGTTTTTTAGTGAATTGCTCAAAAGACTTTTCTAGTATGGTATGCGCCATCTCAATGCTCGGTGTGGCTTCTTTGCGTTTTAGCTGAATACTCAGGCATTCTTCCAAGGAACGCGCACCCACTCCGGGAGGGTCTAGTTCTTGGACTATTTTCAGCACCTTTAAAATGGATTCTTCCTCTGTGTAAATATTCTGGGTAAAGGCAAGATCGTCTAAAATATCGGTTATGGGCCTTCGGATATAGCCACTTTCGTCGACGCTTCCAACGAGAAATTCTGCAATGCTCCACTCCTCATCACTGAGGTAAACAGTGTTTAATTGGTTGATCAAATATTGATTGAACGAAATTCCGGCGGCGTAGGGAACACTCTTCTCATCATCATCGGCACTGTAGTTATTTGCCTTGGTACGGTATTCGGGAATTTCATCATCACTCAGGTAATCATCTATGTTGATATCTTCTGCGCTGATACTTTCAGCATCGGAAGGTTCCTCATAGTCATCCCCAAAATCATCCCCAAGTGCATCGCTTTCTTCCTTGCCCGTTTCCAGGGCAGGATTCTCTTCTAGCTCTTGTTTCAACCGTTGCTCAAATGCCTGGGTCGGCAGTTGTATGAGCTTCATCAGCTGTATTTGCTGTGGAGAAAGCTTTTGGGATAATTTAAACTGTAAATGTTGTTTTAACATTGGAGTTGTTTACCTGCTTTATAAAGTTACAGAATTCGATTTAAAATTCGGCATTTTGTGGTGTTCTTGGAAAAGGAATTACATCCCTGATATTTCCCATTCCGGTTGCGAAAAGCACCAATCTTTCAAATCCAAGCCCAAAACCACTATGCACGGCAGTACCGAATTTGCGTAAATCTAGGTACCACCAAAGTTCTTCCTCGGGGATATTCAATTCCGCCATTTTGCTTTTCAAAACATCTAAACGCTCTTCCCGCTGTGATCCGCCAACAATTTCTCCAATACCGGGGAATAGGATATCCATGGCGCGCACGGTTTTTCCGTCTTCATTCAAACGCATATAAAATGCCTTTATTTTGGCCGGGTAATCAAATAAGATAACCGGGCACTTAAAGTGCTTCTCGACCAAGAAGCGTTCGTGCTCACTTTGTAAGTCGGCGCCCCATTCGTTGATAGGATATTTAAACTTTTTCTTCTTGTTCGGTTTGCTGTTTCGCAGGATGTCGATCGCTTCGGTATAGGTGACTCTTTTGAAGCTGTTGTCGGCAACAAAACGAAGTTTTTCGATCAAAGGCATTTCACTGCGCTCGGCTTGCGGTTTTTGTTTTTCCTCGTCCAACAATCTTTTTTGAAGAAATTCAAGATCCTCCATACAGTTATCGAGGACGTATGTAATAACGCTTTTTATAAAATCTTCCGCTAGGTCCATGTTCGCAGGCAGATCATAGAAGGCCATTTCTGGTTCGATCATCCAAAACTCGGCCAAGTGACGCGAGGTATTTGAATTTTCGGCGCGAAAGGTCGGCCCAAAGGTGTATACCTTGCCCAAGCCCATTGCATATGCTTCTGCTTCTAACTGACCCGAAACCGTAAGGTTGGTTTCCTTGCCAAAAAAGTCTTGTTTGTAATCTACTTTTCCATCATCGGTCAAAGGCGGATTTTGGTCATCTAAGGTAGTGACACGAAACATTTCCCCGGCACCTTCCGCATCAGATCCCGTTACAATGGGTGCGTGAAAATAATTAAAACCATTTTGATTAAAATACTGGTGTATTGCAAAAGAAAGGGCCGAACGAACACGCATGATCGTGCCAAAGGTATTGGTGCGAATTCTTAAATGCGCTTGTGATCTTAGAAACTCCAAGGAATGTTTCTTGGGGGATAGTACGGTGCGTTTCACCTCTTCCGAATTCGCCGTCCCATGCACAAAAATATCGGTCACCTGTATTTCTACCTTTTGTCCGCTGCCTTCGCTTTCTACAAGGGTGCCTTTGACCCTTAAAGCTGCGCCTATGGAAATTTGTTTTAGAAGGTCCTCACCGGTATTTTCAGCATCGACCACACATTGTACATTTTTTAAGGTAGAGCCATCGTTCAGATTAATGAACCGATCGTTTCTAAAACTTCGTACCCATCCGTTTACGACCACTTCTTGCGATGAAGGGTCTGTAGTAAGTATTTTTTTTACACTGGTTGACTGCATGATAAATGGCTTCAAATTTAAAAGGGCAAAGATAGGTTATTGCCCCTATTTTTGTTTTGTATATGAGATAATTTAAGCTATTGTTACTCTTTGGGATTGATTTCCTCTTTTGGAAGAATATTGATTTGTGGTTTTTTAAGTGTTTCCTTGTTGGCGATGTTTCGTTCCAAGGATAGGAGTAGGGAAGGAAGTAAAATTAAATTAGCAAGCATCGCGAACATGAGCGTGGCAGACACCAAGGCCCCCAATGCAACCGTACCACCAAAATTGGATATGATAAAGACCGAGAATCCAAAAAATAACACAATCGACGTATAGAACATACTAACGCCGGTCTCTCGCAAGGCGGCATATACCGATACTTTAATGCGCCATTTGTTGGCGATGAGCTCCTGACGATACTTGGCCAAAAAATGAATGGTATCATCTACCGAGATGCCAAAGGCAATACTAAAGACTAAAATAGTGGATGGCTTAATGGGAACACCCACAAAGCCCATGACCCCGGCTGTAATTACCAACGGAAGTAGATTGGGAATCAAAGAAATGATGATCATTCGGAACGAACGAAACAGATAGGCCATAAAAAGGGCTATTAATCCGATGGCCAAGGCCAAGGAAAGCACCAAGTTTTTAACAAGATATTTGGTGCCTTTAAGAAATATTAGCGCCCCGCCGGTCATATAAACATTGTATCTATCGGCAGGAAAGATTTTGGCTATATTATCGTTCAGTTCTTCTTCTATGGCCTCCATACGGTCCGTTTCAACATCGCGCATAAAAGTGGTCATTCGAGCCGATTGCCCGGTACTGTCAATAAAAGAGCTGAGCATGTCCCCATTTTCGGAAGATTTTCGGGCGACATCCATTATAAAAGTATTTTCCTGGGAAGTTGGTAGCTGATAATATTTTGGTATGCCGTTGTAAAATGCCTGTTTGGAGTATTTGACCAAGTTCACGACCGAGACGGATTTTGATAGTTCGGGAATTTCCTCTATGACCATGCCGAGACGGTCCATACGCTTTAAATTGGCCGCTTTTAAAACACCTTTGGGCCTTTTGGTGTCAACAACGATTTCTACCGGCATTATTCCATCGAATTCTTCCTCGAAAAAGCGGATGTCTTGAAAGAACTCTGCTTTTTTAGGCATGTCCTCAATAATACTGCCTGAAATCTTAATTTGATAAATACCGATAATACTCGCAATCAGCAATATCAAAGAAACCACGTATACGGTAATGCGCCTTTCGCGAACAATACGCTCCATCCAATTTACAAACGTATCGATCCAACGTTTGTTAAGGTGTTTTAAGTGCTTCGTTTTCGGGAGCGACATAAAACTATAAATAATTGGAATGATCAATAAGGAAAGAATGAAAATACCAATGATATTAATCGAAGCAACAATACCAAACTCCTTTAAGAGTTTGCTATCGGTAATAATAAAAGTGGCAAAACCAGAGGCGGTGGTAACATTGGTCATTAAAGTGGCATTTCCGATCTTACTAATGACTCGTTGCAATGACAATGCTTGGTTGCCATGCTTTTTGACTTCTTGCTGGTATTTATTTATGAGAAAAATACAGTTTGGAATTCCAATGACAATGATCAGGGGAGGTATCAAGGCGGTGAGCACGGTGATTTCATACTGCAAAAGACCTAGTATTCCAAAGGCCCACATAACCCCAATAATAACGACGCACATAGAGATGAACGTGGCGCGAAAACTGCGAAAGAAAAAGAAGAAAATCAGGGAAGTCACCCCCAAAGCGGCCAAAATGAACTTTCCAATTTCATCTATGATGTTTTGGGAATTCATTGTACGGATGTAGGGCATACCAGATACACGCACATCCAGGCCAGTTTCCTCTTCAAAACTTCGGATTGCCTTATCAAGATCCTTAAGTATAAAATCTTTTCGCACCGAGGTGTTCACAATGTCTTTGTCCAAGTTGACCACGGTGCGTATGGTACCGCTTTCGGCATTGAACAGCAGATTGTCAAAGAAAGGTAGTTCGTTGAACAAATGGTTTTTGATACTATCTACTTCCTGCTTGGTGCGAAGAGTGGAGCGGATTAATGGCTGTAAGACGAATTCTTGTTTTTCCTGATCTTTTACGAGCTCCTTCAAGTTGTCGGTAGAAATAACGAAATCAACTTCTGGAAAAGCAATCAACTGTTTGCTGAACTTGTTCCAGCGGTTAAAATTTTCCGGACTAAAAAGTGCGGAGTCCCGGACCGCAAAAACCACGGTATTGCCTTCTTCTCCAAATTGTTTCAGAAACGATTTATATTCTAAGTTTACCGGGTGGTCGTCAGGGAGAAGGTTGGCTTGGGAATTGGAAAAACGCATGTTCTCCCATTGCATTCCCAAAAAAACCGTCATCGCTACTACTAAGCATAGAATCAAGATTCTGTTCCTCAGAATAATATTTGCAGTTCGTGCCCAAAACCCAGTTGTAATTTTTCCTGCCATGTTCGTTCGCCTCGACCTTGTTAAAGGGTGTATTCTTTCTTTATATATTAGAAACCCGGCAAAGGTAGAAAATGATATAAGATCAGCGAAACAAATAAAGGGGTTTCGAATCTTTGTACGATTGCTGACAGGTGGTAAGTGAATAAAAAAAGCGACCCTTTGGGATCGCTCTATTTTTTGGGTACTTACACTTTCATAATCTCAGCTTCTTTAGCGCCGAGGAAGGTGTCTATTTTTTTACCATAGGTATCTGTAAGTTCCTGAATATCTCCTTCGGTATTTTTCTTAAGATCATCCGAGGCATCCTCCAAAGCCCGTACTTCCTTATTTGCTTCTTGTCGGGCGTTTCGAACCCCGACTTTCGCATGTTCGGCTTCCGCTTTCGCTTGTTTGGCCAAATCACGACGTCGCTCTTCGGTAAGGGGAGGTACATTAATAATGATGGTTTCGCCATTGTTCATAGGGTTGAACCCAAGATTGGCGACCATAATGGCCTTTTCAATTTCTGCCAACATGCTCTTTTCCCACGGTTGCACCGAGATAGTCCTACCATCTGGCGTATTCACGTTGGCAACTTGAGATAGGGGTGTTTGTGATCCGTAGTAGTCGACCATCACCGAAGACAGCATTGCCGGGCTCGCTTTTCCGGCCCGAATTTTCATGAACGCTTTCTCTAGATGTGCTATTGCGGCATCCATTGCTTCTTTTGCAGAAGCAAGTATAAAGTCAATTTCTTCTTTCATATTAAATAACTATTGTCAGCATTACAAATAATGGGCCAATTTACATATTTACGACGGTTCCTATATTTTGGCCATCTACTATTTTGAGCAAATTGCCTCTTTTGTTCATATCAAAAACCACAATGGGCAACTCATTTTCTTGGCTTAGGGTAAAAGCGGTCGTATCCATTACCTTAAGTCCTTTGTTTAATACTTCTTGAAATGAGATGGTATCGAATTTGGTCGCACTTTTATCTTTTTCAGGATCTGAGGTATAAATACCATCCACACGGGTACCTTTTAAAATAACATCTGCCTCAATTTCAATTGCTCTTAATACAGCAGCCGAATCCGTTGTAAAATAAGGGTTTCCCGTTCCGCCTCCAAAAATTACGACCCTTCCTTTTTCCAAGTGTCGCATGGCCCGTCTTCTAATAAAGGGTTCCGCTACTTCGTTTATTTTAATGGCAGATTGTAGTCTGGTTTGTACTCCTTTCAGCTCTAGGGCACTTTGCAAGGCAAGGCCATTAATGACGGTTGCCAGCATACCCATATGGTCACCTTGCACACGATCCATCCCGGTAGCGGCGCCTGTTAAGCCTCTAAAAATATTCCCTCCACCAATAACAATGGCCACTTCAATGCCATTATTCACTACTTCCTTAATTTCATCGGCGTATTCTTCGAGTCGTTTTGAATCGATCCCGTATTGTTTGTCACCCATAAGAGCTTCACCGCTGAGTTTTAAGAGTATTCTTTTATAATGCATGGTTTATTTTTAGTTCCCGACAAAAATAATCAAAAATAATTATGCCGTGGCACCTACATTATTTAGATATGAAACCATAATTAAATGTAAATAAATGGTGTTCAAATGATTAATTTTAGTAATCTTGCGGCAAAATCAGTAATGCAATTCGTTCACTGTTAAAGCTCTGGAAGGCTTAAAATCAGCGGTTTTATGCTGCAAAGCAACGCTGGGCGGACGGGAACAATTTAAATAGTAATCGATGAAAAAGTTTTTAGTATGCTCCTTTTTAGTGCTTTTATTTGTAGGATGTGGTGCGAGCAAATCGCTGACCACAGCAGACAAAGCACCCATTTTGGTTCATTTGGATCTGATCAAGATAGTAGATGATAAAGTCATGGTGAGTTTGGATCCGGGAGCCTTTACCAAGGAAGAGGTTTCTTTTTTTATTCCCAAGACCGTGCCGGGAACCTACAGTTCTGATAATTATGGAAAATACATAGAAGGCTTAAAAGCCATCGACTATGACGGGAAAGAACTTGCAGTTACCAAAGTGGATGCAAATACATGGAAAGTCGCAACAGGAAAAAGCTTGGATAAAATTACATACTGGGTAAACGATACCTATGATACCGAGTCTGAAGTGGAAGAAGCGGTTTTTTCACCGTCGGGAACCAATATAAAGGAAGGCGATAACTTCGTGCTCAACCTTCACGGTTTTGTGGGTTATTTTGAAGGCCTTAATGAAATGCCGTATGAGATTACCATTGCAAAGCCAGCAGATTTGATAGCAACAACTTCTTTAAAAGAGAAACCGGTTGCAGAGGCCAACGCCAAACAAGATGTGTTTACGGCCAGTAGATACTTTGAGGTAATCGATAACCCTATTTTATATGCCAAACCAAATTCAGAGACCTTTCTGATCAACGACATTGAGGTTACCTTGAGTGTGTATTCACCCAATGGTACCTATACAGCGTCAAGTATACGAGAATCTATGGAAAAGATGATGGCGGCCCAAAAAACGTTTTTAGGTGATGTGAATAGTACCAAAGAGTATAACATTCTCCTATATCTTTCAACAATGGAACAAGATGCGGGTGGTTTTGGAGCTTTGGAGCATCATACTTCTACTGTAGTGGTATTGCCCGAGGTGATGCAAAAAGAGGCTTTGGAAGAAGCGATGGTAGATGTAGTGTCTCACGAGTTTTTTCATATTGTTACCCCTCTGAGTGTACATTCCGAAGAAATACAATATTTTGATTTCAACGACCCGAAAATGTCGCAGCATTTATGGATGTATGAAGGTACCACCGAGTATTTCGCCAACCTCTTTCAAATCCAACAAGGATTGATAGATGAGGATGAATTCTACAAACGCATTATGGACAAGGTAAGCAATTCCAAAGCATACGACGATGCAATGTCGTTTACAGAAATGAGCAAGAATATCTTGGACGACCCTTATAAGGATAACTATGCAAATGTATATGAGAAAGGTACGTTGATTAATATGTCGCTCGACTTATTGCTGCGAGAATGGAGCAATGGAGAAAAAGGAGTGCTGTGGCTTATGAAGGAATTGTCTGCAAAGTACGGAGATATGACTCCTTTTAAAGATGACCAACTAATTGATGAGATTGTTGCAATGACTTTTCCAGAAGTGGGAACCTTTTTTGCTACCCACGTGGTTGGAAGCACCCCCATAAATTATGAAGACTTTTTATCAAAAGTGGGACTAAAAACAGTTTCGGAGCCAGAACAGACCGGTTATTTTCTAAAAGGGGAAGTACCTTTTATAGATGTTGATCAAGGAAATGACAATGCCATTTTCATTCGGAAGGGAATTGCCTTAAATACATTCTTTACCGACTTAGGTGCCCAGGGAGGCGATATTATCAAAAGTATCAATGGTACTTCGATTAACTTGGAGGCCATACGGCCGATTATCGGGCAAAGTTTTGGATGGACGCCCGAAACGGAGATTACCATGGTGGTAGATCGTGATGGGGAAGAGTTAACTTTTGCGGGACCTGTAGGCAGTCCTATGGTAGACGTTACCAAGTTAGCGGAAATCGATAATGCCAATGAAACGCAAAAGAAATTAAGAGCTGCTTGGATGAAGGGGTAAGCTATCGAAATGATAAAATGATAAAGCGGTACCTTTTGGTGCCGCTTTTTTTGTTTTAAAAAAGAAAACGAAAAAAAGATCTTTTTTTTTGTAACTAAATTTGAAAACGACAGTTACCCCTTTTGAATACCTAAAAACAACCATGCAATCACTAACAGATAACGCATTAATGCTCAAAGTAAAATCGGGCGACCTGGACAAACTGGGACTGTTGTATGAGCGTCACAAGAAAAGGCTGTTCGGCTTTTTCTACAATATGAACAGCAATGCTTCGGTCAGTGAAGATTTAGTTCAAAACGTTTTTGTGAGAATGCTAAAGTACAAGCATACTTTTACTGGGGACGGGACTTTTACCGCCTGGATGTTCAAGACGGCCAGAAATGTAAATTACGACCATTACAGGAAAAATAAGGTTGCCTTTCATCAAAAAGAAGTATCGGAGATGGAATATAAATTACAAGATTCAACAGATACCGAAAAAGGAATTATAGCGAAAGACAAACTGTCCATGTTGCAACAGGCAATGGAATATTTGGCCCCGGAGAAGCGCGAGATTTTGGTACTTAGTAAATTAAAGGAAATGAAGTTTAGTGAAATCGCGGAAGTGTTGGGGTGCAGCGAGGGAAATGCAAAGGTAAAGGCGCATCGTGCTCTAAAAGATTTAAGGACGGTGTTTCTGCAATTGGAAAAAAGATAACTCATGGAGAAGGAACAATTTGAAATAACAATGATCGAGTATTTAACAGGGGAGCTGACACCAGAGGGTCGTTCCGATTTCGAGGAATACCTGAACAACTACCCAGAGCAAAAAGCTGAGTTCGATAGTTTGCAACAAACTTGGGGCAAGATGGATGAAGCCATTGTACCTGAAACTTCCGAAGCAATGGATGTTCGCTTTTTTGATATGTTACATACCGCAGAAACGCAGAATGCTAAAAGATCAAACAGCTTTGTAGAAAATCTGTCATCTTTTTTAAGCCTCCTTTGGAGACCGCAGGTGGCGTACGGTATTCTTTTGGTCGCAATTGGCTTGGGAACAGGCTATTTTATGAATACCAATAGAACCGAGGTTGATACCCCAAATACCGTGGTGGTCAACAATGAAACGGAAGAGGTACGAGAGCAATTGGTCTTGACCTTACTCGACCAACCCTCTGCCAATCAACGCCTGCAAGGGGTGAACGAGGCCAATAAGATTGGGAAAGTAGATGAAAAGGTAATTAAGGCCTTGTTACAAACCCTAAACAATGATGCCAATGTGAATGTGCGGTTGGCCGCCATAGAGGCACTGGTGAATTATGTAGACAAACCCATCGTGAGGGAAGGTCTTATTCAGGCTATTGGACACCAAGAATCGCCCATCGTACAGGTGACATTGGCAGATCTTATGGTGGCCTTGCAAGAAAAGAAATCTATCGAACCTTTTAAAGAATTAATGCGCAGTAAAGAATTGGATACTTCGGTCAAGGAAAAACTCGAGAGTTCAATTCAACAAATTATCTAGATAAATTCATCAAGAAATCCCAATTGAAAAGGGGGTTTATTCAATCAATCAAAAAAAATGAAAATATAGGAAGCCATAAGCATTTAAGCAATCATCAGAATCCATGGAGATGATTTTTAACGCAGCAAGGGTGCGCCATAGGATCGTTTGAAAACAATTAAAGAAATGAAAAAAATAATAGTAGGTGTTCTATTCGCGGTAGCCGCGATGACACAAGTGGTAAATGCCCAAAAAAGGGAATTTAAAGAAGACATTAGAAAAGAAATTGCCTTTTCAACTACAGGTAATGACAATGTACTTGTGGTACAAAACCTGAACGGATCCATCAAGGTTGAAGGGTATGATGGGGATAAGGTGCAACTTTTGGTAGAAAAAAGTATTTGGGCCCGAAGTAATGAGAAACTCGAAAAGGGCAAACGTGAGATTGGAATAAAGGTTTTAAATCAAGGAAATGAGCTGGTGATCCATGCCGATGTTCCAAATATGGAATATAGAGATGGGCATTTGACCTCAATAGATTGTAATACCTATGAACAACCTTTGTATGACCACATGCTGAATTTTAAGCTAAAGATGCCTAAAAACACCAAGTTGGTAGTAGGGGCCATCAATAATGGGGAAGTGGTGATTTCGAACACAAGGGGAAGTTACCTAAAAGCAAACAACATCAACGGAGGTATTGCCCTTGAAAATGTTACCGGACAAACGGAGGTACACGCGATTAATGGGGAAGTTCAGATTTCTTATGCGACGAACCCGATAGCCGCTTCGACCTATTATTCCTTAAACGGGGATATTAAAATCACCTATCAAAAAGACCTTTCTGCCGAAATTGCCTTTAAAAGTATGAACGGGGAGTTGTTTACCGATTTTGATATCACAAAACAATATGCAAAAACCAGCAAAAACGAATCGGGAAAAGGATCTGGAGCAACGTATAAATACGAGGCGAAACCAATAGTTCAAATCGGTAGTGGAGCGCTGTTCCACGATTTTGAAACGTTGAATGGTGATGTGATCATTAAAAAAATATAGGCTGCCAAAAATTAGATAAAAACAATATAATAATAGATTTTCACGGCTGTGGAAACGAATATAAAATAATTTGATTATGAAAACGATAAAAAAAGGCTTGTTGACGCTTATGCTGTTGACAGTGGCAATGATTTCTGCACAAGAAGGAGTAGAACTATTTTCGGTTCCTTTGAGCAGTCCGAATGAGCAGGGAAAACTGAAATTAAGTCAAATTTCCGGATCTATTACGGTCATCGGCTATGAGGGGAAAGAAGTCATCGTAAAAGCGGTTATGGGCAAACGAAAGTCGCGCTCCAAAGAAAGTAAAAATGGGATGAAGCGCATCGATAATTCTTCGATGGCGATCAGCGCCGAAGAACGCGATAATGTGGTGTGGATCATGAACGAGCAGCACAACCGTAAAACAGATATGGAAATTAAAGTGCCCATGAATTTTGATTTGCAGTTGGCGACCGTAAACAGGGGCGATATCTTTGTGGAAGGCGTTAAGGGAGAAATGGAAATCAGCAATGTGAACGGGGAAATTACCTTGAAAAATGTTTCTGGTTCCGCCTCGGCCGATACCACCAACGGGGATATCAAGGCAGACTTTGGAACCATTACCCCAAACACAAGTATGGCCTTTAGTAGTTTCAATGGGGATATCGATATTACGTTTCCCAAATCATTAAAAGCCAATATAAAACTAAGATCTGATATGGGGGAGATTTTCACCGACTTCGATATTGTCGTAGATCCTATAAAAGCTACTTTTGAGACCAACAAATCCTCTGGCACCTATAAGGTGAAAATGGAACAATGGGTAAAAGGCAAAGTGAATGGCGGTGGTCCTGAAATGCTTTTTAAAACCTGGCAGGGCGATGTTATGATAAGAGCCAACTAACCCCTCATTTTCTAGACTTCTAAAATCTTAAAACCGGTAACAGTCTTGGCCCCTCGTGAAGGCCTCATACCCGGGAACACCCTAAAAACAAAAAAAATGAGACAAATAGCAACCATGATAATAGTTCTGACGATGCTGACGGTCAACTCCCAGACATCCGCAGAAAAAGTGGATAGGTATGTTATCAAAATGATGCAACGGAACGAAATTCCTGGAGCGGCTTTGGCAGTGATGCGAGGGGAGGAGGTGGTTTTTAAAAAGTACTACGGGTCCGCAAACTTGGAAACGAAAAAACCGATTGACGAGCGTACACTTTTTAAACTGCATTCACTATCAAAGGTGTTTGTGTCCACAGCCATTTTTCAATTGATAACGGACAACAAACTAAGCTTGTCAGACCCCATAGGGAAGTACGTTGAGGGATTGCCGCAAGCTTGGCGAACTGTTGAAATCCAACATTTACTTACGCATTCCTCCGGCCTTCCGGATATCATAAAACATGAGGCCACAACTGAATCCGAACATCGAAGCAAGGTATTTGCCGATCCAATTGAGTTCGCTCCGGGGGAGCGCTTCAGTTACAACCAGACCAATTTTTGGTTATTGAACCGCCTCATTGCAAAAGTCAGTGGTAGTCCTCTAGAAGACTATTTGTTGGAAAAGCAATTTAATGGTAGTAAAAATGCGCTAGTGTTTGCACAAGATAAGAAGGCTGCGAATCGGGCGACCGAATATTTTGCCAGTAAGGAAGGAAGCATGCAAGAAAAAGAATTTAATGTTCCAGCCTATATGTACGGTGCTGCAGGAATCGCATTGACCTTGGACAACTTTATAACATGGAACAAGCGTTTGGACAGTGGGGAACTATTGAAGTCCCAACTAAAAAATGCGATGTGGGATAAGTTCGAGTATGACAATGGTTTTGATTATGCATACGGCTGGGGGCGCGAATCTATCAACAATAGAAAAGTGGTTGGTTTTTCAGGGGGTACTATTGTAAGTCTTAGGAAGTACATTGATGATGATATGACCGTCATTTTCTTGAGTACCGGCTATCGCCATTTCCCAAATGTAAATGGGATGACCAACTATGTGGCCGGTTTGGTAGATGAAGATTTGAAAAGTACGGAAGCAATCGCAGGAGAGCAGTTGTTGGAGGGCTTTTTAGAAAAACCAGTGAGCGACGGTATTCAACTGTACAAAAAACTTCTAACGAACGATCCGTCATTGCAGCTAGAAGGGGTTCTCAATAGCATCGGATATAGGCTTGCGGGCCGTGATGACTACGCCGGGGCAATTGCCGTGTTCGAATTGAATACCCAAGAAAACCCAAACTCATGGAATGTTTGGGATAGCTTGGCAGAAGGATACGAAATGAAGGGAGACACCCAGGCGGCGATTGCGAACTATAAGAAATCGGTAAGTCTAAATCCTGAAAATCAACACGGAATAGATAAACTAAAAACACTTCAAAAAAAATGAAACAGTGTGTTTTTCAAATAGCGTTGATCACAACTTTGATTCTTGGTTGCAAGGGTGCGGACGAACATGCGACCTCAGAAATAGCGCATTACAAGGCAAAGACCAAGAAAATAGATTCCTTGATGCAGACCTTGGTTACGGATGGGCATTCGGCCGGTATCGTCTATGGTTTTCAGAAAGGGAACTATACCCATGGCGAGGCCTTTGGAATCGCGGATTTACAATCGGGACGAAAGGTAGATACCACAACGGTTTTTGGGCTGGCCTCAATTACAAAACCGTTCACTGCGATAGCAATTGCACAATTGGCGGAGAAAGGTGAGTTGCTTTTTGAAGATACACTCTCCAAGTATTTTCCCGACTTCCCAAAAGCCAAAGAAGTGACCCTTTATCAGTTGTTGTCCCATACTTCTGGGATAAATGAATGGTGGGTCGGTGGTTTGCCCGAGGATACTCCCGAAGATTGGGTGAATAGTCGGTATCCACATCAGTATTTACAACGCATGGCAGACCCATATCTATTTGAACCGGGTACAAAATATTCCTATTCGAATATGGGGTATTTGCTTTTGGGAGAGATCATCGAAAAGGTGTCGGGGAAAAATTATAGCACCTATTTAAATGACCACCTTTTCAAACCTTTGGGAATGGAAAACACCAATTTGGCCACTGGTCAGGAAACATATGATCGTTTGGCAAGGGGGTATCACCCTAAGAATACGGGCGATTCATTGGCTATGGCCGAGTTGGAAGCTTCCTCTTTTATCGCAGGCTCTTTGAAATCTTTTGGAGGCTTAAAGTCAAACATAGGGGATATATTGCATTGGTCAAGCGCATTGCAAAATGGAAAATTGATAGGGGTTGATGTATTGGAGCATATGACCTCTTACGCTAAGATTGTTGATGAAAGCCCAGTATACGAAGCCAGGTATGTAGATCCAAAGTACCCGCCACACCCTCCTGTAGAATTTATGAAAAAAGATGGCTATGGGCTCGGCTTTTGTAGAACCGAGATTTTTGGAAAAACGGCGCTTTGGCATAGCGGCGGTATGCCCGGATATAACAGTTTATGGTTCTATTTTCCGGAACTGGAAATTTCCTTTGTAGCCTTTTCCAATACAGAAAATGGATTGATGCCGGTATTTGAACAAGTAATGAAGGTGATTACAGATGAGGGTCTCTAATGCTTTAACCTTGCCAACACTTCTTTTTTATAACTGTCCCCAATGGGCACTTCAATGTTACCAATTTCAACGTCTACCGTCGTAAAAGCCGATATTTTTTGAGTGTTTACAAGGTAAGACCGATGTACCCTTAGAAAGTAAGATGGTAGTTTCAAAATAAAGGTACTTAGCTTATCCTTGGTAATCACGTTTTGATCAGGGGTGTGAATACGGATATAGTCTTTTACGCTTTCCACATATAAAATATCATCGAAAAGTACTTTGGTAAATTTTTTATTGGTATTTACATAGAGATGATCGTTTACCAGCTCTTGGCTTTCCGAGACACTAGTGGTTGTGTTTTGGAGCGTTCTTTTCTTGAATTTGTTGTAGGCTTTGAAAAAACGGTTGAAGGCAATGGGTTTTAATAAATAGTCGATTACATCCAATTCATAGCTTTCCAAAGCGTAGTTGCGATAGGCAGTGGTAAAAATAACCTTTGGAGCGTTCTGTAGGGTCTTTGCAAAATCGATTCCTGAAAGCAGTGGCATCTCAATATCCAAAAACACTAAATCTATTTTTTCGGTGCGCAGTAATTCGAATGCTTCCATAGGGTTTTGGAAAGAGGCTACCAGTTCCAAATCGGGTATTTGTGCCGCATGCCCCTCAATAATTTGAATGGCCAATGGTTCGTCATCTATGATTATAAATTTTGTAGGCATGGTCATTCGTTCAAGTCGATTCGTAAAGTTACACAATAACTATCCTGGGTGTCGTCCACTTCAATTGAATGGGTGTTCGGATAATTCAATGTCAGTTGTCGGTTAATATTGGCCAAACCAATATGCTTTTTTTCCGTATCCTCCTTTTTGAATGTATTTGGTGCTGGCTTGGTGTTGAAAACTTTAAAATAGAGTTGCCCTTTTTCGACTTGAAGGTCAACGTCTACCTTTGGGTTTAAGGGATTTCCGCTAGCACCATGTTTAAATGCATTCTCTACAAAGGACAAAAGAATCAAAGGGGCGATTTGGGTTGAGGGGATGTCTACTTGGTGGTTGAATTCCAATTGTAATTGGGTGCCATAGCGCAAGGTTTCCAAGTCGATATACCCTTGTAGCAAGATGATTTCTTTTTCAATGGCGATACTAGGTTCGTTGCATTGATACAACATATAATCAAGCATTTCTGATAGTTTTGTTACGACGATGGGTGCAGCATCCGATTTGGCCAATGTAAGAGCGTATAGGTTGTTCAAGGTGTTAAACAGAAAATGTGGGTGTATTTGTGCTTTTAGGAATTTAAGCTCATTGGTCGCTTTTTCATTTTCGAGCAACTGTATTTGATGCTTTTCTTCAAAACGCTCTTTGATCGTCTTAACGGCAAGCATCAGAAACACGATGACATAAACCACCGGAAAATAGACCGAGAATAAGTAGTAAGGATCGGTAAGTACTTCCCAAACCGTTTCTTGTTCGAAATTTTCCCGTACCCGCGGCTCTACGATATAGATTACGACCAATCGCGCTAGCACCGAAAAAACATAGGCAGATGCCAGAACTGAAATGCCAAAACGTGCATATTTCTTTTGAAGTAATAATTTGGGAACCTGGTAGTATACTAAAAAGTATGCAGCCATCATTTGAAATGGCAAAATACTAACGTAGTTGATGAGGTGATCACTGAACGAACCGGCGTTCAAGGTTGCGAGGATGGTAAATACCAATAAAAAGGTTCCCCAAAAAAGGAAATGCGATACGAACCTGTTCCGCAGAATAAAATCAGTTAAAGTGGCCTTTGAGCTCATAGTGTTCCAAAATAGGAAAAATCAAGCTATCGATTCTGGTAATTAGCTGAAATGGGAATAGTACCCTATGAATGCTGGTTTGTAACGGATGGACCTAGAAATTCGGTGATAACCAGTATATGCGACTTGTAAATGCCTGTTGGTCTTTTTTTCAAAATATACTAGAGGATGGTTTTTAGTTTTATGCTCGTAATCTCAAAGAACTATAAAAATCACAAACTATGAAACTTTTTCTAAAGTCCATTTGCTTCTTCCTATTTACATCTTTTATTTTCGCCCAGTCGCCAGATTGTGGCAAACTTTTGGCAGCCGTAAAAAACGGTGATACAAAACTGACTGCGAAAATACTCGAAAAGATAGGGCCCAACTGTTACCATCGAGGAGATGGGGAGCCAAGATACCCTTTGGGCGCTGCAGCCCATACCGGTAATATGAATATGGCCTCCCTATTATTTGAAAATGGGGCACGGGTCGCCTTTAGGGGAAAGCACGATGCAAGCGCCCTGATGATTGCAGCCGAAAATACCCATTTTGAATTTGCAAAATTGTTGATCTTAAAAGGTGCCGATGTAAACGTGAGGATCAAAGGAGATGGTACTCCTTTGATGTCCGCTATAAAGGGTGGAAGTTATGATCTAGTTGCTTTGCTACTTCAAAAAGGGGCAGACCCGAATGTGAATGTTCAAGGAGATGGCAACGCCATCATGATGGCTGCAAAGGAAGGGAATGAGCAAATGATGACACTATTAATGCAGTATGCCACCGATATTGACAAGGGTACGATTGGCGACGGTACCGCCCTCATACAAGCGGCACGCACGGGAAACCTCGCCATGGTAAAAGCCTTGGTCAAATCAGGTGCCGATGTAAATGTGAAAAGTAAAGGGGACGGGAATCCGTTAATTACTGCCGCCAGCTTGGGTCACATGGGGATTGTAACCTATTTGGTCGAAGCGGGCGCTGAGGTGAATTCCGTAGTCATTGGCGATGATACCCCTTTGATCAGGGCCGCTTGGAACGGTCATTTGGATGTGGTGAAATACCTGGTAGACCAAGGTGCCGACGTCAATAAAACCGTACGTGATGGGTATCATCTAGTATCCGAAAAAAGAAACCCATTAAAAATGGCCAAACGCGGCAAGCATGAAAAGGTTATTGAATACCTCATTGAGAAAGGAGCGACAAACTGATTTTGAACCACTAAAAAAGAGGTAAGATGATACTTTTTAAATACATACTTGGTCTTTGTATTACCCTATTATTGCTTGTAGAAGCCAGCGCACAAACAAATCAAGTTCTTGATGTAGGCAATGCAATTACCGCGACCGAGCGGGCCAACAAATTGATTGATACCTTGGCGCTTCATTTTTTAGATAAAACAAAAATTCCGGGGATGTCGGTGGCCATAAGTAAAAATGGAAAATTGGTTTTTGCGAAGGGCTTCGGTTTCGCCAATGTAAAAGAAGGAATCAAGATGAGGCCCAATACACAGTTGCGAACTGCTTCGGTATCCAAGTTGCTTACAGCCACGGCCATTGGTCGGCTATTTTCCGAAGGAAAGCTCGATTTAGACGCTCCCATAGCAAAGTACGTTCCCTACCTTGATGCAAAATATGCCCAACTCACTACAAGACAATTGGCAGGGCACACGGCAGGAGTCCCACATAGACCCAAAGGAACCAAGCATAAAAAAAGACACTATACCACGATACGGCCCGCTGCCCAATTAATGAAGGCCCCCTTGCTTTTTGAACCCGATACCGATTATAAATATTCGAGTCATGCCTTTAATTTTCTGGCTTCGGTCATCGAAGGAGTTTCGGGCATGTCCTATCGGGACTATATGCAACAAATGGTTTTTGAACCCTTGGGAATGAAACAAACTTTTCCAGAGAATATTGATGCCTTAACCGACTTGGACTCCCAGATTTATTATCTGAAAAAAGGAAAATTGGTGGAAGAGCGGTGGACCGACAATAGCTATGCGCTACCCGGGGCCGGTTTTAGAAGCACCCCGACCGATTTGCTCAAAATGATGCAGGGATATGAGAATGGGTTTATTTCAAAGGAAGCCGTTTCGAAATTGTTCGCAAGTCATTCCCTTAAAAATGGAACGAAGACACAGGTCGGAATCACATGGCGCACCTCATACGATGTATTTGGCCATAAAACCATTGAACATGCGGGGAATTGGATGGGAGCACGTACGGTGGTTGTCCATTATCCGGAAGAGCATTTATCGGTCGCCATAATGATGAATGCGGGACGCCAAATACTCATTGAGGAAATGGCACATGTAATTGCACAGGTATTTCGAAATTCAATAGAGAACACACATAAGCCAGTTTTATATACAACTGCCGAAATTGACGTGATTTTTAGATCCAAAGGTCGTAAAGAACACTATACGGGCGCACTAGAATTAAATGGGCCATCCGGTCGGCTAAAGGTCAATACCGATGGGTTCCTAAAATCAAACAAAATGTACCATCTAGGATCTGACGCCGATTACGCAATGGTTTCGGATTTCGGATTGCTATTTGTAAACGTACAAAAGGAAACGACGCTTAAAGGCGCACTTTATTTTTACGGTACCATGAATGCTGAGAATCCCACTAAGAGGGAAGCGATGGTTTCCTTTACGGCTTCGCCCAAGTAAGCTAAAGTGTTTTGATCCAATTTCGAAAATTGGGCGTTCTGCTATTGGAAGTATAGAGGGGGGTATTTGTCGTTGACAAAGAAATGGCCAATCTGTTTTTGATGTGCTTGCCATATTTTACAATGTACTTTCGTTGAACAATTTCACTGCGATTAATGCGATAAAATAGCTCGGGGTCCAATAAGGCCTCTATCTGTTTCAAACTAGAATTGACCATATTTTTTTTCCCCTCCCGGCAAATGGCTAAAACGAAATCGCCCTGTGCTTGAAAGTAGGCGATATCATCGACCTGAATGAATGCCTGCCCCGTTCTTTTTTTTACGGTAAAGGTGGTACGATAGTTTTTTTTCGTCTTTTCAGTATCAAGCTGAAAAAAGTGATTGGCATTAGTTGCGGTCGACTCTCCCGCCAATTGCAGCCTAACATCTTGGGTTTGCAGTGGATGGTTTTCAACTTTCAAACGTTCAATAATATTGAGGTACACAAGCCAATCTACCGTCAAACGATATGCGAATGATACGAATACGGCATTGAGCATAAAGTAGCTCAATCGTCCAAAGAAGAAACTATCGGCTCCTAAAATTTCTAAATAGAACGTGTGGAAGAAAGCATTCTCAGGTGCCAATACTACTGCAAATAGTAAGGCGCGAAGCGTTTCCGCCCCAACGGCCAGAAAAAGGGTCGTAAAAATATAGGCGAACCATCTTTTGCGTTTCAATAGTTTTGGAATCAGCCAAAAGGTATTGGCAAAGTATACAATAGGGAACCCAATACCATAGTGCGGCGGAACGGCCTCGGGAAGTATATTTTTTGCAATCCAAGGACTGGTCCATTCTACGTTCAAAGTTAGAAAGTAGAGGGCAAAGACCAATAGGTGCAGTAGTGTCTCTAAATGAATTCTTGTGAATCGAACCTTTTTAAATTCCATCTTGCTAACGGTTAGGTGCTTACTTAGTAAACGAGATAGGTTGCAATTTGTAACAATTTCTTTGGTATTAAAAATAGACCGTACCCAGTTCACCTAGTTTTTGGCCCAGTTGAATGGATAATGCCTTTTTGCAAGTTACAAATGGCCAATTTAGACGTGTTAGAACTAAGATGAGAAAAACCTTGGTCTATTTCGTGCTGTGTTTCTTCGCCCTGTTTGCGAATCTTACCATAGCCCTCTACCCCATAGAGCGTTTGCTAGTGAAAACTTATATATGTACCACATATACCATGAAAACCGCGGACGGGATGTATTTTCCAAATTGGATGGGGTCGCAACAACTGATTTCTCAAAAAGCGCTGAGACAACTAATAAGGGAAGAATGTAAAAATTAGAAATTATGGATCTACTTGTATCAAATCTAACAAAGACCTATGCAAACGGCGTAAAAGCGTTAGATGACCTCCATTTGCAAATTAAACCGGGAATGTTCGGTCTTTTAGGTCCAAACGGAGCCGGGAAGTCTTCGTTAATGCGTACGATTGCGACCTTGCAAAATCCGGATAATGGATACATCTCTTTTAATGGCATAAGTGTATTGGACGATCCGATGGCCCTGCGAAAAGTACTCGGGTACCTGCCCCAATCTTTTGGCGTGTATCCCAAAGTTTCGGCACTACGACTCTTAGATTACTTTGCCGTTTTAAAGGGAATTGCCTCTAAAAAAGATCGGCAACGAATTGTACAACAGGTATTGGAGCTAACCAATTTATTTGAAGTTCGTAAGAAAAGTGTTAGTGGGTATTCAGGGGGCATGAAGCAGCGTTTCGGAATTGCCCAGTTGTTGTTGAACAACCCTAAATTGATTATTGTAGATGAGCCTACAGCTGGTTTGGATCCAGCCGAACGCAACCGTTTTCTAAATGTACTTCGGGAGGTAGGAACCAAGAACACGGTTATTTTCTCTACACACATCGTTGAGGACATTACCGAGCTATGCACCGATATGGCAATTATGAACAACGGTCGCATTTTACAACAAAACACGCCTTCAAAGGCAATTTCAGAAATGGAAGGGAAGATTTGGACAGCCGTTATCAAGTCGGAGCAACTATCTCAGTTTAAGAGCCTGTATAAAGTGCTTTCAAGCGGATACAAACAAGACAATACTATCGCTGTGCGAGTATTTGCAGATGCTTGTCCCGATGCTACATTTTCCGCCGCGACTCCCAATTTGGAAGATGTGTATTTCATTGCTCTTGAAAAAGATCAAACCGTTTCACCCTAACCGACCGCTTTATGTTTAAAGATTGCTATTTTTATGAATTGGGCTATTGGCTGCGAAAGCCCGTTACCTATATTTACTTTGTTACATTTTTCGCCTTTGCTTTTTTGGTTTTTATTGGGTCCGCCGGTTTTTTTGATTCCCCTCCCGCTGCTTCTACCAAAACCATTCGATTGATGAACTCTCCGTACGAAATCAATTATACACTTTTATACTTTACCAAGTTTTTTCTTTTCCTATTACCGGCCATTGTTGGTGTTTCGATATACAAAGATTACAAGTACCGAATGCACTCTATTCTGTATACGTTTCCCATTAAAAAGAGCAGTTACCTTTTGGCAAAGTTCTTAAGTACCTACACCATCGTGGCCTTTATCTCATTATCCGCAGGTTTGGCTTTCTACCTTGGCGAACACATGCCTGGTTTACATTCGGTGAAGCTTGGCCAGATAGCGCCTTTAGGGTACTTGCAAGCGTACGCTATGTATGTGCTCCCGACCTTATTTTTTGTGGGATTGCTGGTGTTCTCCGTGGTTGCCTATACCCGTAATATTTATGCGGGTTTTATGCTCGTAATTGTTGTTTTTCTCTTCCAATTGATTGTCGAAAATTGGTTGGGGGGGATGGGTTGGGTAGATGCTTTGTCGGTTTTAGATCCCTTCGCCCAGCATACAAAAGAATACGCAATTCAAAGTTGGACCGTTCTCGATACCAATACCAAGCTAATTCCTATATCCAAAGTTGTTGTTTTTAATAGACTCTTTTGGTTGGCTTTTGCATTATTGAGCTTTAGTGCAATGTATCGAAAGTTCGCTTTCCATGAAGATTCCCCAGGTTTCAGGTTTAGGAAACCGAAAAAGGAGCCGTTGACTAGGGATAAAATTAGCATTCCCATTAATTTTAGGCTTGCCGATTTAGAATATGACTTTTCTTGGAAGCAACAGTTGAAAGTGTTATGGAAGCTTTCTCGAATAGAACTCGCCTATATTAGTAGAAGTTGGATGTTTTTGGTGCTGCTGTTTTTTGGCATTTTGGCGGTGCTGTTCGCCATTGCGAAAGTAACCAATTTTGAGGAAATCGCCCTCTTGCCAGTTACAAAGGTGGTATTGACGATACCTGCGCTGTTCTTTACCATGATTATGACTTTGACGACTTTTTTGTATTCGGGAATGTTGGTTCAGAGGGCGAAAACAACCCGAATGAATGCATTGATAGACGTTACTCCGGTACCCAATTGGGTGCTGCTTTTTTCAAAGGTAACAGCATTACTTCAGATGCAGTTGATTTTGCTTTTTGTGCTAATGCTCGCCGGTATTGTGATACAACTGGTAAACGGCTATTACAACTTTGAAATAGGGTTGTACCTTTTTCAACTGTATGTCTTGACTTTTCCGTTATTGCTCATTTGGAGCTTTGTATCCATATTCATTCAAACCCTCTTTACCAATACCTATTTGGGTCTTTTTGTACTCATAATCGGATGGCTTGGTTTTAGCGGATTACCTCAATTGGGGATTACCTCAAAATTGATTTTGTTCAATACCCCTCCCAAAACCACTTATTCCGATATGAATGGTTATGGAGAAACCTTGGCGCCTTATTTTTTAGTGGTCGCCTATTGGCTTCTCTTCGCCCTCTTTTTTTTAATGCTGGCACAACTATTATGGGTGAGAGGTGTACCACAGTCATTTAAAGAACGCCTTCAACTTGCAAAAAAACGTCTTAAAAAACCACTGATTTTAGGAATGGTATGCTGCCTGATAGGTTTTTTGATTTTGGGATTTTCTATTCACAGTGCTGAAAAGGAAAAGGGATGGGCCGCGCTGTCATCTACAGACCGAAACAATGTATTCGCAAAATTCAAGGAAAAATTCCAGAAGTATGAAAATAGAGACCAACCTAGAATCACTTCTATGAAAGTTCAACTGGATATTTTCCCCGAAATGAATTCGTTTTTGGCCAAGGGGTCCTATGTTTTGGTCAATAAATGGGATAGACCATTAGATACCCTTTTGGTGAAGACAGGCTTCGATGAACATACTACTTTTCAAATAGCTTCTTCGTATAAAATTGTGGAACAAGACAGTATTATGAAGTTTACGGTGTTGAAGTTAAACCAAACGATCGCTCCGGGAGATAGTATTCGGTTTGGTTTTGAAGTAAGGAATAAAACCAATACACTTTTCGAGCGCAATTCAAATGTACTTCGGAACGGAACCTTTCTTTTAAATGACCTTTTCCCGAGATTGGGTTATTCCTTTGGTGAAGATTCCAAACATCCAACAGATAGTACCGCAGTACGGAATCATATTGGAGCAGTCGATGCTGACCTGATCCATTTTGAGGCGACCGTGAGCACTTCAAAAGATCAAATTGCCATTGCCCCCGGTTATTTGGAAAAGCAATGGGTGACCGGTAACCGAAATTACTACCATTATAAAACTACAGCTCCGATCAAATATATTCTTGGGATTAATTCTGGAAGATTTCATAGTAAAAAAGAAGATTACAAGGGGGTGGGACTAGAGGTGTATCACCACCCAGGCCATACCTACAACCTAACGGAGATGATGAATGGTTTAAAGGCGGCCTTGGATTATAATACCAAGCACTTTGCTCCCTACCAACACAAGCAGGCAAGAATCATTGAATTCCCCGATTCCGAAGGTTCGTTTGCGACGACTATGGCCAATAGCATTCCCATGTCTGAAATTCGTTTTATCGCCAATACCGATACTGCAGATAACAAGGTTGATCTGGCATTTTATGTTACCGCTCACGAGCTTACCCATCAATGGTGGGGCAATCAGTTGGTTGGTGCTGATGCGAAAGGAAGCAGAATGTTATCCGAGAGTATAACCGAATACATCACCCTTGACATTTATCGACAGCAATATGGCGAAGAAGTCGCCGATCAGTTTCTAGAACAACAGCGGAACAGGTATTTTAGAGGCCGTCGAAACGCTGATGAAAAAGAGCCGCCGCTACTGTTGGTGGGAGAACAAAAACACCTGTTTTATGGCAAAGGTGCTATGGTGTTCAATACGTTGGGACATCACTTGGGCAGAGATACTTTAAACAGCATTTTGAAAGATTTTTTATGCGACTATCGTCTGCAATCGAAACCACCTTACCCCACATCCATATCCTTGGTGGAACGTTTAAAAAGTAGGGCTCCCGATTCGCTGCAATACCTTACGAAAGATCTTTTTGAAGCAGTAACTTTTTATGATTCAAAAATTAAAAAAACAACCCTTAAGAAGACAACGGATGGAAGGTACGAGCTGGATGTGGATTTTGAGGTTCGGAAATATATCGATGATAGGCCGGAAGAATCCCTGCCCTTGGCCGATTTTGTAGAGATTGGTGTCTATGATCAAGAAGGTACGCTGCTTCACATAGAAAATCAAAAAGTAATTCAAGAAAACAACAACATTTCAATTTTATTGAACAAAAAACCTATGAAAGTACAACTGGACCCTGGCCTTTACTGCATCGATAAGAACATCGAGGACAACGAGCAAATCATCGGTAATTAAACCCATTTGGTGCAGGTAATCGGGCTAAGCAAGATTGTTGTTTAGTCCCTACGCTTCTGTTGGGACTATCAGTTGGGGATGATTTTTTATCTTGTAGATAAGAACGCCTCGATTGC
Organism: uncultured Flavobacteriaceae bacterium; assembly: GCA_938020445.1. Lineage (GTDB taxonomy): Bacteria > Bacteroidota > Bacteroidia > Flavobacteriales > Flavobacteriaceae > Pelagihabitans. Next base: position 30,600 of record CALIIC010000176.1, read on the forward strand.
TTCAATTGAATTGTAGCGTAAACTCAGACCAATGATACGTGCTAAAAAAAACCTTGTAATAGACACTCGTTTTAACGAATTAATGAAGCATTACAAACTCGGTTTCCCAGTAATAGTGCTACTTTTTACCCAACTGCTTACTTCACAAAGTAGGTTTCCGACGGCTACACCTGAAGCAGTGGGCATGTCAAGCGAGGGTTTGAGCCTCTTGACCGCCGAAATGCATCAATTTGTGTTGGATGGAAAACTGGCAGGGATTCAAACTGCAATAGTGAGAAAGGGGAAATTAGTTCATTTTGACACCTTCGGTTTTGCGAATATTGAAGATAGCATCCCTTTAAAAGAAAATAGTCTTTTTCGGATATTCTCAATGACAAAACCAATAGTTTCTGTTGCCTTGATGCAATTGCATGAAGCGGGAAAATTTAAATTGGAAGATCCTGTTGAACTATACATCCCTGAGTTTAAGGAAATGAAGGTGTATCATGAGGAAAGGGGCCTTGGAACGGCAAAGAACCCCATTCGCGTAATCGACCTGCTTCGACATACTTCGGGCCTTGGGTACGGTAGAAGTGGTAATGCCCATATTGATGGTCTGTATAGAAGTGCCGGACTAATGAGTTCGAATAATTTAAAGGAATTCGTTACCAAATTAAGTACTATTCCCCTGTATTTTGAACCGGGTACCGATTGGGAGTACAGCCAGGCAACCGTTGTTTGTGGTTATTTGGTCGAGGTACTTTCGGGTAAACCCTTAGATAAATATCTCAAAGAGCATCTATTGGATCCATTGGGAATGAATGATACCTTTTTTGAAATTCCTGAGGAAAAAGTTTCGCGCTTTACCGTGGGGTATGGAGTAAGGAACGATGGGAAACTTTATGTTTCGGAATCTGCATTTGATAACCGATATACCCGGGAGGTTACGCTAATAAACGGTGGAGGTGGTTTAGTTTCGACTACGGCCGATTATATGCTTTTTTGTCAAATGCTATTGAATTGTGGCACCTTGGGAGATGCCCGGATTTTAAAAATGGAAACCGTAGACCTCATGACACGGGATCATATGGCCCCGGTTCGGGAACGGAATCCCGACCTCCATTTATCTAGGGGAGAAACAGGGTTTGGTCTGGGGTTTGCCATCGCTTCCGACCGTCCTGGTGAAAATCGCGGCGTATACGGTTGGGGCGGTGCTGTGGGAACCTATTTTAGGATTGACCCAAGCAAAGAATTGGCCTATGTGCTCATGATCCAACTCTCGCCCTATAGACAATTGCAACTACGGTCTCGCTTTCAAGCCTTGGTCAATGCGGGGGTGGTAGACCCGTAAATCTTTGCGAACTTAAAAAGTCCCAATCTATCTAATAAGACCTCGGTTTGCCCCATGTTTAGTACCTTGTGAAAGCGCAAAACCATACAGTCTCTATTTATTTGAAAAAGACCTTACAAAGCTCCCACTGCATATGAAGTTATTGACCGACTTTATTCTTATTGTTGGTATTCTAAGCGCTCTCATGATTTTGGTGCGTTTGTGCCGTAAAAAGCCGAGACAATTACCACATGTGCTATTGGCCGTTATCTTTCTATTGGTGTTGGTAATCATCATCAATTTTTATGCAGATCTACACGAAATATCCCTGCTCTACAACCTTAGTTATATCATAGAGGATGGTTCTCGTTTTTTGATCGCGGCCTTGTTGTTTCTGTATATAAAATCACTATTTGAAAAGCGGCAGGGCTTTTTTAAGAGAAACTACGTTCATTTTGTACCGTATCTGGTCTATTTGGTTATTTTTTCATTTCCTGTAGCACTTAGTTATATGGAATTCCCATATCATTTTCGCCACCTCAGAATTCTAGAAACCACCTATAATCTAACGTTGTTGAAAGATGCTTTTTTTCTGGGATACAGTTTTTTTTCGATTCGTTTGTTCCATACCTATAGAACCAAAATGAAATCGAACTATTCTACTTTTAGTGAGGACGATTTTGGTTGGATACGTCAAATGTTGCTTAGTTCGGCAATTGTGGTAGGGTTAGATGTGGTTTTGCTATTCCTAGACATGGCCTTTGATTTTAAAACACTCGATACCGGTTATGTCACGGCAGTGGCGATGATTTTCGTGTTGGTATATCTTGGCTACTATGGCATTCGGCAAGCAACTATTTTTTTACCTGACTTCTTAAAAAGGCAGGGAAGTGCAACGTCTGGAAAACAGAAGGGTGGGGCTTCCTCGATCATTAGTGACGAGGAAGCCACAGAGCTTCAGGAGCGATTGCGGCTTTTGTTGCTCCGCGAAAAGCCCTATTTAGATGAAAACCTTACCCTCCTAAAACTTGCAGATTTGTTAAATACTACCGATAAAAAGATATCTGCACTGCTCAACCAGCATATGCAAACTACCTTTTATGATTTGATCAACAAACATCGCATTGTAGCGGTCAAGGAAAAATTGGCTTCGGAAGAGTTTGGGAAATATTCTTTGTTGGGAATTGCCCAAAGTTGTGGCTTTAAATCAAAAAGCAGTTTTTATCGAATCTTTAAAAATGAGACGGGCATTTCTCCGGCGGAATACAAAAGAAATAGCTCCCGATTAGATAGGTCCCATTAGTTCCAAATAGACTTTTTCCTAATCATTGGTGAATAGATTCCGTTTATCTTCATCAATCGGAGTACGGGTGTTTTGTGCACCCTGCTCCGCGGTAAATCTTCATTATCTCAACGGTTGTAACTATGAAAAAAGTCTTTTTTATGATATTTCTGCTCAGTTCAATTTCCACCATAAATGGGCAGGATGTAGAGGAATACAAACATTTGATACCGGTAAAGGCACTTCATGAAGATGTGGATATACTCAAGGAAAATCTGGAGGCCGTTCACGCGGGTTTGTATACCTATACTTCCAAGAAAGAAATGGATGCTGCTTTTCTGTACATCAAAAACCAAATTACCACACCGATGACACATGTAGATTTTTATCGTTTGGTGATGCCCTTGCATGATAAGATCAGGAACGGACATACGCTGATTATTCCGCCATCATCCTGGAGCAATGCTGTAGAAAACAAGCTACCCCATTTTCCATTTGACGTATATAAATACAAGGAAAAACTATATGTTCTTCGAAACTTATCCGAAGCCAACGGTATTAGGCCAGGAGCTGAAATCATTTCTATAAATGGCGAATCTGCAAATACAATTTTTGAGAAAATGGTGGATGTATGGACCAAAGATGGCAACAACCGTACCTATGCCGGTGAAATTGTGCAGCAAGATTTTTCAGAGATCTACGCCCATGTTTTTGGGACCCCTAATTGGTTTGAAATAGAATTACTGGAAGATGAAGATATCAAAAAAGAGAAAGTTGCGGGCGTTCTAATTGCTCAAATGCGGTCGTATAGTATGGAGCGTTATCAGCATGAAAAAAGACCTTGGTACAATGATGCAGGTGCAGAGCAATTAAATTTTAAAGTGGATGGCGAAGTGGCGATTCTTACCATTCCTTCGTTTGGAATCGATTATTTCAAGGATAGGAAAATCGATTTTCGGGCGTATTTCAAAGAAGCTTTTACCAAAATGCAGCAATCCAATACAAAACAACTGATTATTGATCTTCGTGAGAACGGTGGCGGAAATGGCGATATTGCGGGCGAGGTACTTTCCTATCTGCATGACCGGCCTTTTAAACTTGTAAACGACATTTATACCATTACGAAGCGAATTCCGAATAAGAGGTACTACCAAGGCAGTCAGTTCGGAACTGGCCTACAGATGAAATTAGCATTAAAAAAAATAGGCCCTAATAAGTACCGTCCCAGAGACTGGGCCGGTAGAAAAAATTTACTCTCATTAACAACACGAGAACCATCTAGCCCACAGTTTAATGGCAAGGTATATGTGTTGATGGGAGGCTGGTCTTTTTCTGCCAGCGGTATCTTCACAGGTCTTATGAAAGAGCACCGACGGGGAATTTTCATTGGCGAAGAGGCTGGGGGCAACCCCCATACCCAAATTGGCGATTTTGATCAAATGTTGGTTTTACCAAACAGTGGAGTGCGTGTAAATATCCCTTTGTTGTTTGAAACATGGGCCGTTAGTTTTGAAAATACGGGCCATGGGGTGCAACCGGATCATTGGGTTCGAAATACGGTAGAGCAGGAAATAAAAAAGGAAGATGCCGTACTTCACTATGCACTGGATCTTATTAAAAAGAATGAAAACGCTCATTGATAGATTTTCAATAAAGAAAAATAGTCCCACTTACCGCTAACGGGACTTGTTTCTAAATAGTTTCAAATACTTTTAGCTGTTAAAATGGAATAGGATAAAATGGGAAAAAAAAGATTCTGGTCCCCCGATAGGGTAGTTACCTTGCTTGCTATTTTGATAAGCTTGGTTACCTTGATCGTTTTCGCACGACAAACCAGTATCATTGAACGGCAAAGCCGCTTATCAACGATGCCGTACCTCTATGTAGAAACGGGATACAATTCAGAGGAAGACTACATCTCCATTACGTTGAACAATTATGGGGTTGGCCCAGCAATCATTGATGATATCACTATATTTTATAAAGAGGAAACCTACGAAATGGACTTTGCGACCTTTCTGGATGGTGAACTCTTTCAGCACGATAGTATTACCGTTTTAGGCAGTGCCAGTATTACTGAAGGCTTGGCGATACCAGCTAATTCGGATCGAATAGCTGTAAAGGTTGGTGGTTCGGGAGATCGCTACATCAAGGCCGAAAAGTTCTTGAAAAAACTTGAAAAGAACGGTTTCGACTATGAAATCATTTACCGCTCCATTTATGACGATCAATGGCGTATTCGCATGTCGGCCGATATTCCTGAAGCGCTCTAATAACTGTCGATAAATGCTGTCAGGTTTGTGGTTTTCGCTGTAACGATCAAGGCCGAAAGATGTCTTTTAATAGAACCCTGACTTTTAAGAACGTTTGATTTCATGAATTTAGTAGCTGATTTTATTTTGGTATTTGGGTTTGCCATTACGACGGTGATGCTCTTTATACTCGCAAATTCCAAAAAAAGACGCCTCCCCCAAAAAATCTTAATGGTCTTTTTGACTTTTGTATTGCTTACGATCGCCTGCTTTTATGCCAATCTTCACGATTTAAGGTTCTTGTATTTAGTAACCGTATTTTTCGAAAACGGCGAGCGGTTGTTATTTGGCCCTATCATTTATATCTACGTAAAGTCTCTGTTCTTAAAGGAAAGGCATTTAATAAGGAATCATTTCGGCCATTTCATTCCCTTCTTGTTGTATACGATAGTGGTCACGATTCCTTTGGTAATAAGCATTTTTTTTGGGAAACCAATTTTTGACTATCTCGTCCCCTTGCATGATAGGCCCTATTTGTCATTCTCAAAAGACCTATACCTTATTGTCTACATTCTCTTTTCAATACGGCATTTTTTTAGGTTTAAAAGCATTATGAAATTCAATTATTCGAGTTTCATTGCGGCCAATATCGAGTGGTTAAAGAAATTTTTATTCTCTTTCTTAGGGTTACTTTTGATAGATCTTCTCATAACTACCTATGAGGTTGTTTTTGGTCATTTTACCGATTGGGATACCGGCTATGTTACCGTTACGATTCTTATTTTTTTAGTAGCATATTTGGGCTATAAGGGCGCCAAGCAGTCGGCAATTGTAGTTCCGGATTTTTTGATCAATGAGGGGGTCGGGAAAGCCAATACGGCGAATAGGTCAATAGAACTTTCGGAAGAGGAGCTTAGCGACCTAAAACGAAAGTTGGAGGAGGTGATTTCAAATGAAAAACCGTATTTAGACCAAGAAATTACCTTAAGCAGCTTGGCCAAGCTTGTGGGGACTTCCGAAAAAAAACTCTCTACGCTCTTAAATCAATCCTTGGAAATTTCATTTTATGACTTTATCAATGGCCATCGGGTAGCAGCGGTCAAGGAAAAGCTAAAAGAAGAAGAGAACAATAAGTATTCGATCATAGGACTCGCCTATGCCGCTGGGTTTAATTCAAAAAGTAGTTTTTACAGGGCATTTAAGAAAGAAACAGGAGTATCTCCCGTCGCCTACAAAAAAAAGCAATATAATTAAAATTAGGCGTACGAAGTAGTCCCGATTCCCGAACTGGGACGCTTATGCGAAGCCAATACCATAAATTGCCTAACCGATAACCTTAAGAACAATTTAATATGAGCCGTATGTTGATCCTACTGGGCTTTCTATATTGCACCGTTTTAACGGGCCAAACAGCGAGGCAATTGGGACCACTGATTCCTGTTCACAAGCTGCATGAAGATTTGGGCGTTTTAAAGAGCCAATTGGAAATGGTTCATGCGGGTTTGTATGCCTATACAAGCAAAGAAGAAATGAACAGTGTCTTCGAAAAAATAAAAGCGCAAATAAACCAACCTCTTACAGACATTGATTTCTATAGAAGGGTGGCGCCCATACAACAAAAGATAAGGAATGGGCATTCGATGATCGTACCTTCGGAACGTTGGGATGATATGAAGGAAAAGGAACTTCCTCTTTTCCCCTTTGATGTATATTGGGGGGATGAGAAGCTATATGTCTTACGGAACTTATCGAATGATGAAAGCATTGCACCGGGGTCTTTGATACAAAAGATTAATGGAGAATCGGCCACGGACGTATTTAACCAATTGATCGATCATTGGACCTCAGATGGATACAATCGCACCTATCCGGCCAAGCACATTACTTCAGATTTCCCGAATTTTTATGCCAATATTAAGGGAGCACCCTTAACTTTTGAAATAGAGATAGAAAGCCTTGATGGTGCAAAGAGGACGTTACAGGTAAAGGCACTCTTAACTAAAACGCTCAATGCCTTTTCGATCAGCCGTTATGACCGCAAGCGCGTTCCATGGTATTTGGAAGGGAGCGAAGATAGGCTCTCACTTAAAATACTAGGTGAAAGTGCCCTTCTAACAGTGCCGACATTTGACAGTTCTAGCAAAGGAACGGACGGTAAAAAGTATCATAAATTTTACGAAAAGACATTTCGAAAAATTCGAATGGCGGAAGTAAAACACCTTGTTTTGGATTTGCGCGGTAACGGGGGCGGTGATCCAAAGCCGCAACTTGCATTGTTGGCCAATTTGATCAATAAACCTATTGTTATGTACAAAAAGGTATACGCCGTCACGAACGCCGTATCGCAGCCAGAATTGTATGGCAGCGAAGGCGCTTCCCTAAATAAACAGCTTGGGAGATTTCTTGAAAAAGATGGTGCCGTGTATGGCTTGAACGAGCTTGCAAAAAAACGTTTTGGCGTCACATGGGAACCTACGATGCCCACCGAAGATGTATTTAAGGGAAACTTGTATGTGCTCACGGATGGGTATTCGTTTTCGGCAACCGGAGAGGTTGCGGGAATGTTGAAAACTCATCGGAAAGATGCCATTTTTATAGGGGAAGAGACTGGAGGGAATCCCACTCAAAATACGAGTGGGGTCATGGTCTTCATGAACTTGCCAAATTCCAAAGTTAGAGTAATGCAATCATTGATCTGCTTTGAGACCAATGTAGATTTTGAAAATGACGGCCATGGGGCAAAACCGGATCATCCCCTCAAGAATACAATTGAACAGGAACTAAGAGGTGAGGACGCGGTTTTAAAATGGACCATGAACCTTATTCGAATATCAAAAAAAGAGGAATGAGCACAAGAAATACGATGATTCTGGTTTTGTACGTTTTTTTGGGCCGTATGCGAACTCACAAGATACGACCTTGGTGCCTCAAGCAAATGAGAACCTTACCAAAAGGTTGAATGAAACCTACAGTAAGGGATGTTAATGGGTATGGTGCTGCCCTCCGCTCCGCACAAGCGTAGTTTAGAGTTGCAACCTTGGGTTACAGGTACCACAGTGGCCTCCGGGGGTGTTTTTTCTTCCATTCATGATTTATCGCGCTTAATGTTCTTGCAATTGGAGGCGTACGCTGCATACGACCACGGGGCAACTCCTTCCCACTTGGTACTCACTCATCGGAAGAAAATAGTAAGTGGAAAGTTGGAATACGGTTTTGGGATGTTCGAATCGGGCAAAGATTGTAAGGAACGTGAGATTCGTAGCTTGGGACATGGGGGCGATTTGGATGGCTATGGAAGCCACTACGATTTTTATCCAGAACTGAACCTTGGCTTCATTATGTTGACCTCAAGCGGAGGCAAGGATTTTATCGCTTTTCACAATGAATTGGAACGCTTTTTAGTAGGGCTTCCGGCCTTAAAGAAGATTGTACTTTCAAAAAAGGAACTAAAAAAATAGCGAGGCAGCTATGCGTTCGCCCCTTGCCAGCGTATCCACATAAGATCAAAAGGCACTACCTTGTTCGGTTCAGGGAAAGGCATCCCTAGCCTACAGCTACATCCTCTGAGCCGAGCTACCTTTTTTTTGAAAGAGTTAGGCGCTACGAGTTTGAGTTCGATTCCTCGGGAACCGTTGTCAAGGTCATTTTTGTACAATATGGGAAGAATTCAAGCTTGGAAAAGTAAAGTAAAATTGAAATTTGCCTAAGGGCATGGTTGAAATATTCGAGAATATTGTTTTACTTAGGAGTAAGGTGTAACAATTGGGAACGCTTTGCGTCTAGTCGAATAGCCCTAAAAGATAGTTTTACGAATCTAGCGAATACAGATGCTTTTACTCACCGATTTTATTTTAGTGTTTGGGTTTGCCATTAGCTCGGTGATTCTTTTTATGCTGATGAAGGCAAAAAACAGGAAGCTGCCACAGAATATTCTAATGGTGCTTTTGGCGTTTATCGTGATTACCATTGTCAGCTTTTATGCGGGCCTTCACGAACTAAAATTTTTATACCTCTTCACCGTGGTGTTTGAAAATGGGGAACGTTTTCTCATGGGGCCTTTGCTCTATATTTATGTAAAGTCGCTCTTTTTGGAAAACAAAGGGCTTGTACGAAGGCACTTGTTTCATTTTCTTCCATTTGTTGTTTACTGGTTCATTTTTACTTTGCCTTTTACCGCCAGCAGCTATCTAGGATATTTGGTGTTCGATTATTTAAAGCCCTTTCATAAAATGCCTTATTTGGCGTTATTGAAAGATGCCTATTTACTGCTGTATTTGCTGCTATCGATCCGCCTTTTTTATAGGTTTAAGGCAATGATGAAATTTAACTATTCGAGCTTTGTCACCAACAATGTTCAATGGTTGAAGCTATTCCTCCTATCATTTTTTTGGCTGATGCTGTTTGATTTTGTGGTAACCTTATATGAAGTGCTATATGGGTATTTTACCACTTGGGATACAGGGTATATTACGGCGGTGTTTATGATCGTTCTTGTTACCTATTTAGGGTATAATGGGATTAAACAAACCGTGGTGGCAATGCCGGAATTTTTAATGGATGAAGAAGGAAGTGGCACAAAAAATAAAAGCGTAACAAGCTCCATAGAAATTTCCGAGGAGGAACTGCTGGCACTCCAAAAAAGGTTAAAGGAGATTGTCAAGATTGAAAAACCTTATTTGCTGCATGACCTTACATTGACCCATCTTGCGCAATCTATTGGAACGACCGATAAGAAACTTTCCATGTTATTGAATAGAAAAATGATGATGCCTTTTTATGACTATATCAATAAGCACCGTGTCGAGACGATAAAAGAAAAGTTAGCATCCTCCGACTATGATAATTACTCTTTGATCGGAATCGCCTACGATTCCGGCTTTAAATCTAAAAGTAGTTTTTATCGTACTTTCAAGAAAGAAACCGGCGTCTCTCCCTCAAAATACAAAGCCGCCCTGCGTGCCGGAAGTAGTCCCTCTGCATCCACTGAGACTTAAAAAAGTAATTTGTTAAATAGCTTTGATAAAGGGTTCGAGGAAAACAGTTCCGAACGCTTGTCTTGCCCTGGTTGTTTTGAGGATTTTTAATGGTAAGGCTAAAAACGGAAGACCTTAATATGAAAACAGTAATGATAGTGATGTTTGTTTTGGCTAATTTGTGTTTAATGGGAACGGGACAAGCGCAATCTAAAAATGACGAGATCAGCCAAAAGATGGAAGAATTGTTAAGTACCATGAAATTACCAGGTGTTGGTATGGTCATGGTGCATAAAGACAGTGTACTGTATCAAAAAGGCTTTGGGTATGCGGATCTTTCCTCAAAAAAACCTTTTAAGACCACCACAGTACAGAATATAGGTTCTACTTCTAAGACTTTTATCGGTGTTGCATTAATGAAATTGGTTGATCAAGGAAAGATTGATCTTGATGATGCAATCAATACTTATTTGCCTTTTCGTGTTTTCAACCCTTCCTTTCCGAACGAACCGATTACCATTCGGCATTTGGCCACCCACACTTCGGGAATTAGGGATACCCCATCGGTCTATGACCTTAAGAGCTATTACATTGATACGAATTTTCAGAAAACGCCAATCTCAAAAAAAGGACTTTCATTTGAAGAAAAGATATTTCTTTCCAAAACGGTTAAAAACAGACCGCAATCCCTATCCGACTATTTGCAAAGTGTGTTGGAAGAGAACGGGGCGTTGTTCAGTAAGCGAAATTTTTACAGAAGTGCTCCTGGCGCAGCTTATGAATATACAAATATCGGAGCTGCTCTGGCGGCCTATATTGTTGAGGTTGTAAGTGAAAAACCGTACGCAGAGTTTACCCGGGACGAAATTTTAATTCCCTTAAAGATGACTGCGACGGGTTGGTTTTATAAGGATGTGGAAATGGAGGATTTTGCAACGCGCTATACTGGTAAAAATCATATTGCAGTGCCATTTTATGAACTAACGACATATCCTGATGGTGGACTTAAATCGTCAGTGGCCGACATGGCGCTTTATTTGCAAGAAATGATTCGCGGTTTCTACGGGGAAGGAAGCCTTTTATCCAAAGAGTCGTATTCCGTTCTATTTAAAAATCAGCTTCAGGTTCCCTCAAAGGAACGTTCCGGAATTTTTTGGGATGTCTTTGGTAGCGAGGGCGAAGGGGATATTGGCCATGCGGGCAGTGATCCGGGAATCGAGACCTTTATGTATTTTAAACCCGAAACAAAAATCGGAAAGATTCTTTTTGTAAACACCGGGCATTACAAAGAAGATATTATTCAGGTATGGCAAGAATTTATCGCCATGGAGCAATTGTTCTTAACCGAGTAAACCTACACATATATAGGCATCAGCCCAGTAGTTTCTAATGTTGAAAAAAAAGAGCACGTTAAACAATAAATATGAAAGTAAGAGCGATTTTGATACTGATGGTGTTAGTGGGTCTTTCCTGCACTGATGATGACCAGATAAAAGGTTCGGGTAGTATAGTGCAGCAGGACCGCGAGCTTGCGGATTTTTCCGAAATTCGAAGTAGTAGTTCCATAGCGGTGACAATTTCTAAAAAGAGTGCGAAAACCGTCCGTGTTTTTGCAGATGATAATGTTATCAACAATGTGCGTACAACTGTTTCCAACGGAGTTCTTACCATAGACTTGGCACCTGGGATTTATGACAACATTACCGTGGAAGCTGGTATTCGGATTCCTACATTTTCAGCGTTGCAAAATACAGGTTCTGGAACTATGGAGATACTAGGTTTTTTAGGAATGGAAACTTTGGAGCTACGAAATGAGGGCAGTGGTACAATTGCCGCGAATGGTTCAGGGAGTACGCTGATAATACAAAATACCGGGTCTGGGACC